>NZ_LWCT01000004.1:0-137829 GCF_001650455.1 Plantibacter sp. H53 | reverse complement strand
GGCGTGGGACCTCTGGCAGTACACCAGCCGGGAACGGATGCCCGGGTACGTCGGCAAGGAGGAGTTCATCGACGTGAACGTCTTCGACGGTTCATGGGATTACCTCCAAGCGCTCGTCGGACCCTGAGCCGCGGCGTCCAGAGGCGCCTCGGGTTACGGCGCGGGAGCGGGACCGGTGGTCGGCTCGGCGACGGGGAGGAACGTGTCCTCGCCGTCGACCTCCTGCTCGATGGAGTCCTCGGTGGTCTCGTGGTCCTCGGGGAGGTTGTCGTCGTTCGCTGCGTGCTTGCTCATACGACCACGATACGACGGGTGTCGCGCTGGGCGATGGGGTTGCGCGCCGCAGGCGTCCTCAGGAGGCGAAGGCGAGTGAGCGGGCCGTGAGTTCTGCGGTCAGGAGGTCGACGGCCTTCGGACCGACGCCGTGGATGCGGAGCAGGGCGGCGGGGGAGATCCTCGTGAGCTGCTCGAACCGGGTGAAGCCGTGCGCGCTGAGTGCTTCGTGGGCGACCGAGCCGATGGTGGCCGGAAACTCGGACGCCTCGGCGGGCACGAGTTCGACGAACAGTGCGGCGATCCGCTCCTCGATGTCGTCGCGGATGCGGCGGACGGCCTCGATGCCTTGCCCGGCCGGATCCTCGAGTTCCCAGTCCTCGTAGCGCTTGCCGGGGAAGATCGGGCAGGCGTCGCCGCAGCCCATCGTGATGACTGCGTCGGACGCCCGGACGGCGTCGGTCGTGAGGATGCGGGGCACGGCCGCGGTGATGTCGATGCCGTGTTCGGCCATCGCCTCCACCGCCACGGTGTTGATCCGGTCCTTCGGCTCGCTCCCGGCCGACAGCACCTCGACCCGGTCACCGGCGAGGGCACCGAGGAAGCCGGCTGCGATCTGGGAGCGACCGGCGTTGTGCACGCAGACGAAGAGGACGGTGGGGGTGGTGGTCGTGATGGTCATGGCGTCTCCTGGGGGTGGCGTGAGCCGAGTGCGGACGAATGGTCGAGCAGCTCCACGAGGGCAGCGTAGCTGGTGGCGGGGTCTGCGCCGCGGGTGAAGCCGCCGACGAGCTCGAGTGACACGAAGCCGTGGAGGGCCGCCCGGACGATGCGTCCGGCATCCGTCATCGCCACGCTGTCGAGACCGCGCCCCGCGAGGGCGCGCTCGACGAGCATCACGAGCTCGCGGTCGGCCGGCTCGCCGGTGTCGGCGCGGACGTCCGCGATCGAGAACGCGAGGGCGTACCGACCGGGATAGGCGAGGGCGAAGCGCCTGTACCCGTCGGCCAGCGCGGTGAGGGCGGGGGTCCCGCTCAGGCTGGTCGTCGCGATGTCGAGCCCGCTGGCCAGTTGGGCGAGGGCGAGCTGGGCGACGGCGGCGCGGAGGTCCTCGGTGCTGCGGACGTGCTTGAGGAGGGCCGGTGCCGAGGTGTCGAGCTCGCGGGCAAGGGCGGCGAGTGTGAGTGCGTCGGCTCCGTGCGTGTCGGCGAACTCGGCGGCTCCGACGATCACCCGTTGGCGGGAGAACTTGGTCCGGGAAACGGGTGCATCGGTCATCGGATCGAGCCTAACGGCACGCGGCCCTGTTGCCGCGCGGCCTCAGACCGTCGGCGGTGTGGCTTCGTGGTGGGGCGCGCCGTGCGTGCGGCGGTCCTCCTTCATCGCGGCTTCCGCGAGGTGGCGTCGGCCGCCCGCCAGCTCGTTGCGGACCTCCGCCTCGAGCGTGCGGAACGGCTCCCAGTAGTTACCGTCGTAGTCTTCGACGATCTGGAACGTCCAGCGTCCGTCGATGACGTTGCGTCCGACCAGCTCGGTGTCGATCCGGTCGGCGAGGGCGTCGTGTCCGGCTTCGCGGAGGGCGTCCGCGGCTTCGCCGAGCGCGAGGTCCGCTTTACCCGTCAGGCGGTGGAAGCCGTAGAGCATGCCGCGCGCCTGCTCGACCACTTCGAGCGCCTCGGTCACTTTGCCGACCGCTTCCACGGTGGCGTCGTCGACCCCCGCGGGGACTCGGTGGGCGTCGTCGGGGCCGTCGGTGGTGCGGTCGTCTGCAGAACTCATGTCATCAGTCTGTCCCGATCGGCCCAGGATGTCTGGGGCTTGCGGACGGAGGTGCACGATGTGAGCCGGCGGACGTCCTGACGTGCATCGATCTGGCTCGACCGGACTGCCCTTCGACAGGCTCAGGGACCGAGTCGTCTCCGGTGGACTTTTCCTGCTCACTGAGCGAGTCCTCCCCGCTCACTGAGCTTGTCGAAGTGCCTACGAGCTTGCCTCACCGCTCCGGACACACCTCTGCCGGTCAGTGAGCCTGTCGAAGTGCGGTGCAGCTCATTGACCGGGAGCGGTCAGAACGGGGCGGGATCGGGTTCGGTCCGGTGATGCTTCCCGTCGGGTGTCGTCCACTCGAGCACCCCGCCGGGACCATGATCGAGGTTCCAACCCGGCAGGTGCTTCATCCGGTGGTGATGTCGACACAGGCAGGCGAGATTGCCGACGTCCGTCGTCCCGCCGTCTTCCCACGCGACGGAATGGTCGAGGTCGCACGCTCTGGCTCGCCTGCCGCAGCCCGGTGCGCGACAAGTGCCGTCTCGCAGGCGCACCGCGCGTTGCAGGTCGGCCGGGACCCGGTACTGGTTCCGCCCGACGGACAGCACGGATCCCGTTTCCGGCTGGACCAGGATCCGGGTGAAGCTCGGTGCGTTCACCGCGATACGCGCGGCGGTTGCGGGGTCGATGGGCCCATAGCCATCGAGCATGCCGGGTGCGTCAGATACTCCGGCCACGGTCAGGGCCGGGACGGTGATCTGCACGGTCGGTGTGATGTGCTCCTGCACCTCGATCGGGTGCGGGAGCACCGGGCTCGACATGACGTCGTCCGGTGTGACGCCGGTGAGCGCGAGCGCCGCGAGGGCGTCCGCCTGCAGCTGGGCGCACGTCCGGGTGTCACCCGTTGAGCGTGACTCCGCCGCGGCCGCCTCGACGCGCTCGACGATGCCCTGCGCGATCGGCGCCGTCGTGAAGAGGTGCACCCACGCCATCCCGTCGGCGGTGGGCTCGAACTCCTCCCGGCGGTCGGCCTCGGACCGCTGGGCTCGGGCGGTGATGGACACTGGGTGGAGGCGCTCGCGGAGCACGCGGGCGCGCCTGCGGAGGTTCGCGTTGGTCGAATCCTCCGCGACCGGTAAGACTTCCGCGAGGAACACCGCCCGCCCCGCGGTCGGCACATCGCTGAGTTGGTCGATGATCGTCTGCGCGTGCCGTGCCGAGATGCGGCCGGCCTCGAGGGAGGCGAGCACGGCCGGTGCGTCGTTGACGAGCCTTTCCGCGTCGTTCGTCGCCCGCTGAACGGTCCGCTCAGGGGTGCGGGTCGCCATCGCGAGCGCCGCACACGTCGAGCGACGGGAGAGGGCCTGGCGTTCCGCCGGCGGGAAGATCGCCGGGACCGTGGCGTCTGCGAAAGCGTCGGCGTAGGCGGCGGAGCGGGCGAGGAGCCGGGCCTCACGCGCGTCGAGGGCTGCCCGCAGCCGTTGGATCTCTGCGTATTCGTCCGAGAACTCCGCGAGCTGCGCGGCGTATTCGTCGCTCGCGCGGGTCGCGGCGAGGGTGGTCTCGGTCATGGGACAAGTCCACCATGGACCACTGACATTCCAGATGCCGAGTCGAGGCGTCTGTGGACGTGTCCTCGTGTGCCCTTCGACAAGCTCAGGGACCGGGGGAACAGCGCCGGATTCGTGAGCTTCGTCGTGTGTCTTTCGACAGGCTCAGGGACCGGGGAAGGGTGCCGGACTCGGGAGGTCGCGCGTGTGCCCTTCGGCAGGCTCAGGGGTCGAACTTCGCCGAGCGTGCTTTCCGGTCACTGAGCTCGTCGAGGTGCGGAGGTTCCTCGTTGCTCAGGGACCGGGAGGGGGCGCTCAGGGAGCAGAGGAGGCTGGCCCATCCCGGGTGCGCTAGTAGTTCAGGCAGCGATCCGGATCCTCGGTCTCCGGAGGATCGCCCTGATACAGGGTGAAGAAGTTCTCGGCCGGACCGGACAAGGACCCGCGGGCGTGGACGCAGAGACGTGCGAGATCATCGTCGCTCCGGACGTCGGAGGTGATCCGGGACGTATCGCATGCACCGCCACCGGGCTCCAGGATCAGGTCGCGATTGGTTCCCTCGTTGTCCACCATCCAGGTCCCGGAGAAGTCGATCGGCTCGTCCGCACGGGGGTCGTCGTCACGGCTGCACTGAACCTGCGAGGGCCAGGCAGTGGCCTCGAACGTTCCGTCGTCGGCGAGCTCGAGCCGGGTGTCCCCGCTGCGCCAGGTGCCGACGGCTGCATCGCGCGGCAATCCGTACCTCGTGTCCGAGCAGGCGACGAGTGACGTGCCGAGCATGACTGCGAGCACGGAGGCTGCTATCCAGAACGCGCTTCGGGACGTCGCCCGCGGTACCTGGTCGGTCGCTCGGTGTGCCGGTCTCGATTCCACGCTGCGAGTCTGGCCGTCCTGGCAGGGGAGTGGCAACTCGGGCGGGGCATGCGGTCCGGCGTCGGGTACCCGGGCAAAAAAAGAACCCCCACCATGTAGAAGCTAGGTGGGGGTTCCGTGGCTCCGACGGGCGTCGATCCCGTGACCTCACGATTTTCAGTTGTGAGGAATCTGTCGAAAAAGGCTTGCATGGCGTCGAAATGTGATGCTAGCCTGTCTTCAACGGTCGCCACCGGGAGGTGGCAGCCGATAGCAATGGATACACCATCGGGCACACCAAGAAGGACAGCAATGCAGCACACCGCCAGAAGATCGTTCGGGGACAACGGCGTCCCCGCCAACGGCAACGAAACCACCACCCACACGAGCGAGGAGACCATCATGAGGACCAACGAACCAACCGAGGTTGACTCCTGATGGGAATGTTCGACAGCCTCTACGGGGCAGACGAAGCCGAGTGGCAGACCAAAGCACTCGGTCGCCAGCTCGGGACCTATGACATCGGGAGCGCGATCCCCGGACCGCCCGTCGACTACCAACTCGAGGTGCTCGGCGGACGCGTTGACGACATCGCCGACTCGTACTACTCGTACGCCACGGTTCGTGACGGCTTGCTGGTCGAGGTGCCGGTCGACCGTGACCCGAACCTCGCTCTACTCAGTTACTCCGGCATCTGGTCGCGAATTGTGCAAGCCAGCCCCGAACCGACAGCATGAGGGGCAAGGGTGAGGGGTCTGTCTTCAAGGACTCTCGCGGACTGTGGAACGGCGTCATCGAACTGCCCCCGCTGAACGGTGTTCGGCGCCGCAAGAAGATCCGACGCAAGAACAAGACAGAGCTCGTGAAAGCGATGAACGAGGCTAAGACGGAACTTGCCCGCCTCGGAGACCTGCCGACCGCCAGCCAGACAGTGGAGCAGTGGTTCAGCTACTGGCTCAGGCAGGTGGCGCAGGAAGTCCGCCCGAACACGTTCGACGGATACCGGCGCACCGTGGAGAACCACATCGTGCCGGCGATCGGCAAGGTGAAGCTGGACAAGCTGAACGCTGCACACATTCGCCGCGTGCACGACGGCATCCTCGCGAAAGGACTCTCGTCAACCACGGCGTTGCTCGCTCACCGCACCATGTCCGTGTCGTTCAAGATCGCCGTCCGCGAGGGACGCATCGGACGCAACCCGGCGAAACTGGTGAACGCACCCAGGAAAGCGACCGTACAGCTCGAACCGTTGGACTTACAAGAAGCGATCCAGTTCCTCGCGCACGTCGCCCGCGATGAGGAGATGGGCGCACGATGGGCCACAACGCTCCTGACGGCCGCTAGGCGGGGCGAAGTGCTCGGGTTGGAACGGGACAGGGTGACCGATGTGCTCGACCTCTCCTGGCAGCTCCTACGGCTTCCCAAGACCGATGTGGACGGCAAACCCAACGTGCCCGCCGACTACGAGTACCGCCACCTCACCGGAGGCCTGTACCTCACCCGACCGAAGTCCTCCAAGTCGTGGCGAATCATCCCACTCATCGACCCACTCAAGACGATCCTCGAGCAACACATCGCCCGATCACCGGAGAACCAGTGGGGGCTCGTGTTCACGAAGAACGGGCGACCCATCGGGCCGGACGTCGACACGAAAGACTGGCGGAAGACTCTCCTTGCGGCAGGGATCACCAAGAACGCGCGACTGCACGACGGACGCCACACAGCCGTCGACCTGCTCTACGCGGCCGGGGTGCCAGAAGACTTGATCCAGGAGATCGTCGGCCACTCAGACCGCGCCACCACGCAGGGCTACAAGTCGTTGCGGAACCGGGAACGCCTCACCGGGGCCATGGTGCAGTTCTCGGCCCTGTTCACGCAGCCTGACCCAGAACGTACGCTCGAAATAGAGCAGTAGTCACACCCAACTCGGCGACGATCTTGCTCTCGTCAGTGCACCACTCATACAGGCCGGCCAGTTCATCCGGGCAGATCAGATTCTGCGCCGCGAACTGGTCGGCCTGTCGTTCGTGTTTGGGTCGGTCGTCGTGGTGCAGCAACGCTGCATGCCCCACCTCGTGCGCAAGAACCAACCTCTGCCTTCCCACGCGGAGTCGGTCGCTGATGAGGATCTGCCCGTACTCCGGGAAGTAACGCCCATTCGCTGTCCGCAGTCTCCGTACCACCACCTCAATCCCCAGACGTTCGGCGTGCTCCCACGGGTCGTAAGCGTGCCCCCTAGGGAGCGTCAGGCTCGTCTCCACCCATCTCTGGGTCGGTGTTCGCGGCATTGCGTTCCCCCTCCAGCTCGTCGTCGGTCATCGTTGCCGGCGTCTTCTTGCGTCGTTGTGCGGCGATGCTAGCGACACCCTCCGACGCCAGCGCTTCTTCCGTGTCGGCCTCCTCGACGATCTCTGCCATGACCTTCGCCGGGTCAATCCCGATGGCTCGAGACAGCATCACCAGGTCGGTGGCAGTGATTGGTGCGCGACCCTTCAACTTCTTCTGCAGGGAAGTGAGAGGTATCTCAGCCCTTTCAGCAAGTTCTTCCTGCGTCAGTCGTTTCCGTTTGTAGTAGCCGGTGAGGACATCGGCTGCTACTCGGCTGATCAGGGGTTGGTCGTTACGCATTGCTTCAGTGTAGTCAGCTTGCCCACCTAAATCGATGGAAAAAACTCCGCTTACGGGTTGCACCAACCGCTGACGCTGTGTAGCCTACCGATATGGACAGGTTGAACACCGGAATCGGTATCGCAAGAAGAGTCAGTCTCGCAATCAGCGAGGCAGGGTTCGACGTCCTCAGCGTCTCACAAGCCGCCGACATGACCACCGACCAGATGAACGACCGCCTTTCGGGGCGCGTCGAGTTCGATCTGGTCGAGCTGGTCCGTGTCGGCGGCTTTCTGCATGTCCCCGTCTCTCAATTCATGAAGGAGGCCGCGTGATGGAAGCGCAGCTCGACAAGATCAGCTACTCGGTTCAGAACCTTGCAGCAGCCACGGACCTCTCGGTCGATTCGATCCAGAAGGCCATCAAGAGATCGGAGCTGGTGCCGTCGTACTTCGGCACGAAGCCCGTGATCCTCGCGGACGAAGCCCGCCGCTGGATCGCCTCGCTCCCCAACGAGAAGCCTGAGCGTGCAGCGTGAGCGAGCTCAACGTCTTCTCCTACCTCGGCAACGACGTCCGAGCCATCGTCATCGACGACGAGCCCTGGTGGGTCGCCTCAGACGTCACTGCCGCTCTCGGCATCACGAACGGGCGCAACGCGACGGCCCGCCTCGACGAGGCTGGCGTCCGCCAGACGGACATCAGGTCCGGGGGGCAGATGAGAGCGTTCACCATCATCGACGAGGGAAACCTCTACGAACTCGTCATCCGCAGCGACAAGCCTGACGCCCGCGCGTTCCGAACCTGGATCACCCGAGTCGTGCTCCCCGAGATTCGTCGCACCGGCTCCTTCCACACTGCACCCGCACCGGCGGAGCTTTCTCGTCTCGACATCCTGACGATGGCGCTTGAGTCTGAGCATCGGGCGATCGCGGCTGAGACGAAGGTCGCTGAGTTGGAACCCAAGGCGGAGGCGTTCACCCGGTTCATGGACTCGACGTCGTTCATCAAGATCGAGGTCGCGGCGCGGCAGGCAGGCATCGGACGGACGACCGCATATCGGTTGCTCCGTGACGCGCGGATCCTGCAGAAGTTCAACCGGGCGCCGATCCAGGAGTACGCGCACCGTTTCCACGAGGTCGCATCCGAACGGGTCACCCCTGCCGGCGATCTGGTGACCGAATACACGACGAAGGTCCGTCCAGAGCACTTCGACTGGCTCGTTTCCACGCTCGAACGTCTCGCTGGCAAGGAAGGCAGGGCAACCGCATGACCACGTATCTCTACCGGGCGGTCGCGCTCGAAGAGGTGGAAGATGAGTGGACCGGTGACCTGACCTGCTGGCCGGGCGCGACGCTCGGTCGTTCGACGGGTTACCTGTCACGGTCCTCCGCTGTCGAGGCAGGAAAGAACTCGGGCATCCGGTACACCATCGTCCGGTCTGACCCGGTCGTGTTCCCTGAGCCACTGGTTGTCACTCAGGCCAACGAGATCTCGGACCTCAAGGAAGCGCTCGAGGCTGTCGGTTGGCCCAACCTCCGGTCGGTGTCCGCATGAGCCCGCGTCGTGCCCGTCAGTTGGATAACACGGTGTTGTACCTGATCACGTACGTGCCGTTGCTGTTCCTGGTGGTCGTCGTCTGCGTGGTGACGGGATGAACGAGAACGAGTTCCATGCTCGCGATGCTGCCGTTACCTCAATGATCGTCGCGACCGATGACCTAACTGTGGCTGAGGTCCAGGAGCGCGTTGATGCGGGCGAATGGGCTCCGGACTGGCCCATCTCGGGTGATCACCTCGCCCGCCAAGTAGCCCACAGGAACTAACTTCCCCTCGCTCCTCAGCTGGGGTGTGCGCTCGCGGATCGGCACCCCAGCACTATCCGGCGTACCCGGATTCAGTCACATCTACATAGCTTCACGGACGACAGACCAACTGCCGATGCGCCGTGACAGCACTTCCACAGAGAACTGAGCAGGTTGAGTACCCGGGCGTTGTGGTGGGCGTACCCGGATTCCCTGCTCCAAGCATCACAGGTCAGCAGCTACAGGGGTCGCGTTTCCTCATCACCTTCTGGTGGGCGCGACTGCTACACGTGCGGCATCGGGGCGTAGAGGCGTCCTGCCGCATAGGAACGGGCCGACCAGCTCGGATGGTCGCAGTGGTGGTTCGACTCCACCGCCGAGCACGGCAGATAGCCACAACAGAGGAGGAGCCGATGAAAACGGAATCGAAGCGGTGTCGCTTGGGCATCCACAAGTGGGTGTTCCGTGGCGACGACTACACGGTCACTCAGTACCACCGAGGCGAGTACGAGATGTTTTGCCTCCGCTGCGAGCTGCACAAGCCGGGCAAGCCGAGTAAGTAGCACTACCGCCCCCGAGTCGTTTCTGGGATCGAGCAGTTTCGAGCACTGCCGGGGGCACTGACACAACAACACAGAGAGAAGGACGACATGGATGCAGCAGTGAAGCTACTCAAGAACGAGATCGAAGATCAGCGCGCGAAGCTCGATGCGATCCAAGGAGAGAGACGTGAGGTCATCGACGCCGGGCGTCGAGCTCAGAGCGAATTTGAGGCGCAGTCCAGGCACGTGAACGACCTGAAGGACGCGCTTGCCGCCATCGAGACGGCGAACCAGAGGCGACAGGGCGAAAGTCCGGTGCGGCCGTGACGTTCTCTGCTGATGACTTGGATGAGTCGAACGCCCGCCAGATCGAGAAGGCGGTGACTCGTGGCGAAGACGTGCATCTAGTCGGCGACGCACCGACAAGCCTCCACGGCAATGGCGCGGCTTCGTTCAATCAGACAATGCGCGACGTGACGCGGGTCACATGTGGTCTCTGCCGCGTTCTCATGCGTCGAGGTGGCGACCCGTATGCCTAGCCGCGAACCCATCTGGCATGACGTGGGTCATTTGCTCCCACCCGACGACACCCCAACAAGCACACCCACCGATCTGTACATGGCTGCGGTGGTTCGACGTGAACACGAATTGGAAGCCCTCGACCGGTTCGAGGCACAACGAGAACAACGGAGACAGCAATGAACAAGCACTACATGAGCTGCGATGAGTGCGACCTGACCTTCTGGACCACTAGCCCCGAATCGGGCGGGAGGGTGATGGGCGAGCACAAGCGAGTCATGCACCTCGCCCCGGTGCCGGCGTCTGCGCATGCCGCGAACAGCGGTGCACGATGACTCCGCAACTGCTGCTCCTAATCGTGGCGATCGGCCTGATGCTCGGGTGCGCTCTCACCGCAGCTCTCGTCGCCGTCTGGTCAGCGAAAGCACACCACTTGGCTGCGGTCGAGTCGGACCGCATCGCGAAGGATGCGGTGGACCTGCTCGAAGCGGAAAGACGGTACACGGTCGCACTCGAAACGTACCTGCCCGGCGAAGAGAACGGGGAACGCGCATGACTCGGGATCTCAACGATGCTCGCGTGAGTTTCGTCTCCACGGCCCTGTCGTTTGGGCTGGACCTGAACCAGGCCAAGTACCTGTGGTGGCTGGTTATGCCTCCATACCCAGAGGTTCGGAAAGAACATGCCGACGTCGGGTGAGGGTCGTTCGTATCACGACGAGAACGTCACCTGCGAACGCTGCGGCTTCTACCAGACCGTCACCGTCATCTACGACGTGGACGACAACACCCGCACATGGGTGTGCCTGTACTGCGAACACGACAACCCGTCTGCCCTGTTCTAACAGGCCGGGGACAACTACACAGAGAAACGAGAAACAGACATGACTGCCAAGACGTACCGCACGAAGTCCGCCAAGATCACCGCAATGCAGCTCCCCCTCGATGACCGCCCAGCGTACGGAGACGACAACTTCCATTCGGCCGGCAGGGCGTTGGCCGAGCGCGTCAAGGAGATCGCCGTCTGGATGGTCGAGAACGGTCACGACGGCAACCCGGACGACGAAGATACGACCGACTGGGACGAGACCGATTTCGCTCCGAACGGCGAACCCCTCCCATCGTGGGGTATCAACTTCATCGAGTTCGAGAGCAGCGACGGCACCCTCAACGCGAGGTCCGGCGACTGGATCATCCTCGACGCTGATGGGACGTTCCGGATCTGCAAGCCGAACGTGTTCGAAGAGACGTACGAGCGCGCTGATGTCTGAGCGTTTGCAGTCGGACCCCGCCACCATCCGGGCAGCAATGGGAGAACGCAACGGGATCTACGAGAACCTCGATGAGGCCGAATACCATTCGCACCCCGCCCTCTCCTCTACCGGTGCCAGACGCCTCCTCGAATCCCCAGCCAAGTTCGACTACGAACGACGCCACCCGAGGGCAGGACGTACAGCATTCGACCTCGGAACCGCCGTCCACACGAAGGTACTCGGCACCGGGGCAAGCGCCATCGCCTACCCAGACGAACACCTCACCCCATCCGGCGCCGTCTCCACCAAAGCCGCCACCGTCGCATGGGCTGAGGAACAACGCGCCCTCGGATTGACGCCACTCGCGCCGGCACAGATGCGAGAAGTCGACGCAATGGCCGAAGCGGTACTCGCACACGACGACGCACGCACGTTCCTCGAGTCGGTCTCCGGCCGTGAGGTCTCCCTGTTCGCGGAGATCGACGGTGTACCCACACGGGCACGGTTCGACATCTACGACGGTGTACGTGCCGGCGACCTGAAGACCGCACGCGACGCATCATCCAAGGGCTTCAACACGGCAGTCGGACGTCTCGGATATTTCATTCAGGACCGCTGGTATGGGGAAGCTCACACCGCGATCACCGGAACCGAGCTCGAGAGCTTTCGGTTTCTAGTTGTGGAGAACGTCGCCCCCTACCTGGTGGGTGTGTACGACCTCGACTTCATGTGGGAAGACCTCGCCAAAGAACGCGTCAAACGAGCACGCGATCTCTACCGCGAATGCACCGAAACCGGTATCTGGCCTGGTTACCCGACAGCAACACTCACACCCCCGACATGGGCCGTGTACGAGTCAGAAGAGGAAGAGATCCAAGTCTCATGAAAAGAGAGCAACTTATCGACTTGTGCTGGCGCGGTGTCGTACCCGTCGACCACTGGTACAACCGCGATTCGGCTGACGCGCAGAAACAGCTTGGTGAGGCACTTGCCCTGCTCCGCGCGGGCTGCGGATACCGCCTCACGACAGACCCGAAGCAGACAGATCAGACCATCTGGGTCGAGATCGAGTACCCGGGATTCTACGCCTTCGAAGACGGCCGACACGATCGGTCGGCCTGGGACCGGACGCTCTTCTACATCCCGACAGTTGAGCGCCTCGAAAAGCGTGAAGGGAAGGACTGGTACTGATGGACATTGCAGAAACCACCGCCCCCAAGAGTGACCAACAGAACTACGACGACTACGTGGGCGGGCCGAAAACGGTCACTGTGAGCGAGGTCAAAGCGGGCAACGCTGAGCAGCCCGTCGAGGTGCACCTCGTCGAGTACCCAGGGCGTCCGTACAAGCCGTCCAAGTCGATGAGGAGAGTGCTCGTCGCAGGCTGGGGACCGGAAGCAGCCATTTACTCAGGTCGGAAGATGACGCTCTACGGCGACCCCGACGTTCGCTTCGGCGGGCAAGTCGTTGGCGGCATCAAGATCAGCCACCTCTCACACATCGACAAGCCCCTCGCCCTCAGCCTGACAACTACTCGTGGGAAGCGTGCACCGTTCACTGTGCAGCCGCTCGAGACCCCGAAGGACACGTCAGGTCGGGACTGGTTGAAGGAGCTGAACGAGACCAACGAGGACTTGGATGCGATCGTTGCGCTCGGTCACGCTGCACGCGCCAACCATGCAGGGAAGCCGATCATCGACATGATCCTCGCTGAACACAACCGTGTGAAGGCTGGGCCGTCGGATGCGTGAGTTCATGGAGCGGGTCGAGTTCTTCGTCCCCGGTGTCCCTGTCGCTCAGGGTTCGATGGTCGGTTTCGCACGCGGTAAGCGTGTGTCGATCGTGCATTCGAACGCGGCGAAGTTGAAGCCGTGGCGGAACACGGTCGCAGCAGCCGCACACGACGTTCTGGCGGGTCGGGATGGGTTCGAGGGTGCGGTGGCTGTCCTGTTGGACTTCTACGTCCCACGCGGCTCCACAGTGCGGCGCCTGTTCCCATCCGTACGCCCAGATTTGGATAAGTACACCCGGAGCGTCCTCGACTCGCTCACCACATCAGGCATCTACGGCGACGACGGCCAAGTCGTCTCCATCAGCGCACGCAAACACTACGCCGAACAAGAATGCGGCGTCCGAATCGTCATCAGGGAGCTTGCATGATCGTCGACCGAGAACCCTGGATGGATCTCGCCAACTGTGCGAGCACAGATCCAGAGGCTTTCTTCACCGAGCCGGGAGGGACAACCCTCCCGGCTCGAGCTGTATGTGCTCAATGCGATTGCGTGGCTGCGTGTCTCGCGTATTCGGTAGACAACCGCATTGAGTTCGGCGTCTTCGGTGGTCTATCTGCGAGAGAGAGGCAAGCATTGTGGCGGACTCGAGCATGAAGTCGAAGACCTGTACCACCTGCGGAGAAACGTTCACAAAGCAGAGGAAGTGGAGTTACGCCTACTTCGAGCAGCGTAAGCACTGCAGCAGGGTGTGCCGCGAGAGTGGGCGTGCTTCCATCCTGACCGATTTCATCGTGACGGAATCAGGTTGCTGGGAATGGCAAGGCCTGGTCGACAAGAACGGCTACGGCCGTGCTTACGACGCAAGCATGCCCGCTGGAAGACGGATCGATTGGGCTCACCGAGTCTCCTACCGCCTCCGGATTGGGCCGATCCCGGAGAACCATGAGCTGGATCACACGTGCGAAAACACCGTGTGCATGAACCCGGCCCACTTGGATCCCGTGACCAGGCCAGAACACGTGCGGCGGACCATCGAACGTGCTGGCGGGTATGTGAGGCAGCAGGAAGCTGCAGCGATGCGCCACTCGGGCATGACCTATGCGGAGATCGCGGAGGCCATGCATTTGTCGGGACGATCTGCTGCCCACGCTCGAGTGCAATCTGCCATCAACAATGGTCTCGTTGACCCCTCCGAGGTTCCGAGAGTGCGCCGGCTCGATTCAGCAGATCACGCCGACATCCGGGATCTCTACGCACTAGGCATCCCGCAGTCGGAGATCGCCTCGTGGTACCGAACGGACAACTCGCAGATCTCCCGCATCTGCAACGGCCTGGTGGGTGCCGCGTGACCGCCCCGTCTCCGCTGGTTCGTCGTATGACGGTGGATCGTGAGCGTGGCGTGTGTGTTGCGTTCTCTGCGAAGTGTTGGGGGCAGCTCGAGTGGAACCACCGGTCATCCTCGGGGATCGGCGGGCGCGGTCACAAGGCACCAACGTTGACACCTGCTGACGGGGTGATGATGTGCACCGGTCACAACCAGGCCCTCGAATCCGATCCGGCGTTCCAGTCGATGGGGAAACGCATGGGCTGGAAGTTGGTCCGAAACCGGGGCTCGATGCTTGCCAAGCAGATCCCATTCTTCAACAAGTCCACCGGCGTTTGGGCTCTACCTGACGAGCTCGGAAACGCTGACCCAATCAACACTGCTTTGGCGCTCGAGTTGATCGACGCGGCTGGCGGGAACTACGTGAAAGGAGTGCTCAGCAGATGAAGATTCACAAGCAGAACGACGAGATTACGTTGTGGCACGGCGACTGCATCGAGGTCATGCGCACCCTGCCCGACAACTCCGTCGACGCGGTGGTCACAGATCCTCCCTACGGCCTCGAGTTCATGGGGAAGGGCTGGGACGGCGCAGACGGCTTCCGCCGGTCCCTCAACGCCGCCGACACCGGGCGCGACAATGCGTTCGGTCGAACCTCGCGTACCTCACCTGAGTACCGCGCCGGTGCGCTGTTCGGCGAGTGGTGCGAGGTGTGGGCGATCGAAGCCCTGCGCGTGCTAAAGCCCGGCGGTCACATGCTCGCGTTCGGCGGGACCCGAACGTGGCACCGTCTCGCGGTCGCCGTCGAGGACGCCGGGTTTGAGGTTCGTGACTCCATCGCCTGGCTTTACGGATCGGGGTTCCCGAAGTCGCTTAACCTCGCAGGCGAGTGGGAGGGGTGGGGCACCGCACTCAAGCCTGCCTTCGAGCCGATCGTCGTCGGACGCAAGCCGCTTACTGGCACCGTTGCTGCGAACGTGCTAGCGCATGGGACCGGGGCGCTGAACATTGCTGATACCCGTGTTGGAGACGGTTCTGAATCGCGGGACCGCACCGGCGAGGCGTCCCAAGAGAAGCGATACACCTCGGATGGTGGAACGAACATCGCCGCGCTGCCAGGTGTGCGAGGTGGTAGCCCTGATGGGCGCTGGCCGACGAACGTTCTGCTTGACGAGCTTCAGGCCGAGGTGCTCGACGCGCAGTCAGGCACGCTCACCTCAGGTCGGATGGCAGCTGGGACGGCTCGAGCTGAACGCGACCCCATCGTATACGGGAAGATCGGCGGTCCTGCGACCACTCGCGATACGCCAGGTGACTCAGGTGGCGCGTCCCGGTTCTTCCCCACGTTCCGCTACGAGGCGAAAGCGCCAACCTCTGAGCGCCCATCAGTCGACGGTGTGCAGCACCCGACTGTCAAGCCACTCGAGCTGATGCGCTGGCTCGTCCGCCTCGTCACCCCGAAGGGCGGCCTCGTCCTCGAACCGTTCGCGGGATCCGGGACGACGATCGAAGCAGCCCTGCTTGAGGGCTTCCGGTGTATCGGGATCGAGCGCGAAGAGTCATACCTGCCGCTCATCGAGAAGCGGATCAACAAGCCACTCGAGGTCGGTTTCGACTTCGGCGATTGGGGCGGTGCCGCATGACACAGGAAAGGAGGAGACATGGCGAAGAGTGACGCTGGAGTTGAAACGTTCGTCTATCGAGCCTTCTCTAGCTCGGGCTCGCTGTTGTACGTCGGGATCGCTTCCGATTGGAAGCGCCGGCTGAAGCAGCACAGCAAGTACTCGCGGTGGTACCGAGATGCGGGAACGGTTCGGGTCGAGGTCTATTCGACGCGAGCGGAAGCTTTCGCCGCCGAGTCTTGGGCGATTACCTACGAGTTCCCGGAGTGGAACGGGGACAGCCAGTGGAAGCACTGCCCGTTCATCCCACCGGTTGCAATCGAGACGCTCGAGCACGCAGTAGTCCACGACATTTGGAGCAACGACTGATGGCAGAGAGGAGGAGACATGCCTTGGTTCAAGGTAGATGACGGATTCCACGGTCACCCGAAGGTCGTGGACGCCAGCCTCGAAGCGATCGGTTTGTGGACTGTCGCCGGCTCGTGGTGCGCGAAGTACCTGACCGATGGTTTCGTACCGGAGAAGACAGTTCTCCGTCTGGGGGGCGACGTCGATTCGGCCGGTGAGCTCGTGAGGGCTGAGTTGTGGTCGTTCGCTGATGACGGGTACCAGTTCAAGGACTGGGAGGACTACCAGCCGTTGAAGGCCGATGTCGAAGCAGAACGTGCTGCGGCGCAGGAGCGGATGAAGAAGGTTAGGGCCGCGAAGAAGGGTGTTCGCCCGAACGATCCAGGAACACCGCCCGAACGTTCGCCTGAACCAACGCAGAACATCGGCCGAAGTTCGGAAGAAGTTCGCATTGCCCCATCCCAGTCCCAGTCCCTATCCCAGTCCCCAAGTACTAGTGCACCCAAGGTGCACGAGTATCCACCTGAATTTGAACAGTGGTGGACGGAGTACCCGAGGAAGCAGGCGAAGCCGGATGCGCTGAAGGCGTTCAAGGCTGCGAGGAAAACCACGGATCTCGCAACACTCCTCGCTGGGGTGCGCACGTACAAGTTGCTGAACATCGGTCAGGAGAAGTCGCACCTGAAGATGCCGGCGGGTTGGTTGCGTGACAGGCGGTGGGAGGACGAACAGGTTGCTCACACCCCTGAGCAGCCTCGAGCGACGGTAACGCACATCGGTACGTCTGGTGTGAAGGAGTGCAAGCACCATCCCGGCTATCCGGCCGGCGACTGGATGAACCCGTGCGTCCGTTGCGATGAGGACGCAAAGAGAGAACGAGGGGAGGCGATCTTTTGAGATCACCGAAACAGCATCGCGCGTCATCTGAGTTTTCTCAGGTGGCGTTTCTGCTTTCTGTCCCCGCGAAGGACGTGCAGCGGGAGAAGCACCGGAAGTCGAAGGTGCAACGTCAGATCGAGGCGTATGACGCCGAAACGGAACGGTTGACCCAGTTCATCAGGGCAACCAACAACACGAAGGAGCAAGCAGCATGAGCAAGGCAACAGTCAGCATTGAGGGTTTCGTCGCGAACGAGCCGGAGCTTCGTCAGGCGGCAGGCAAGGACGTCGTGAACATCGACGTCGCGCACACGCCGCGGAAGCTGAACAAGCAGTCGAACGAGTGGGAGGATTCGGGGCCGACGACGTGGTTCCAGGCGACGTTCTGGGAGGACATGGCACCGGCGATCGTCGCTGCGGTTTCGAAAGGCACCCTGGTTCGCATCGATGGGTTCCCGGAGTTGAACGTGTACACGAAGCAGTCCGGCGAGAACGCCGCCTCCGTGCGCATCAAGGGCGCGACCCTATCGGTGGTGCCGCGCGCTGGTTACTCGTCTCCACGGGGCGCACAGGGCCAGCCACAGCAGGAAGAACCGTGGGCGCAGAGTGCGCCAGCAGCCGCAGCAGGGGACGCGTGGACGGGCGGTGAGACCTATGGGACAGACACCCCGTTCTGAGCTGCTGTTCATCAGTGAGAAACACCTCCGCACGCCGTTCGGTGAGGACTGCCAGAAGTGCGCGCGACGTCTCAGCGACCAGCTGCGCGAAGCCGGACACTTCGTCGAGTCACTCCTGTTCCGCATGTACGTCTGCCCGAGCTGCGGCGACAAGCGCTGCTCAAAGGCGAAGGACCACGAGCAGCCATGCGACAAGGCGGGGAAGTCGTGACCGCCCAGTCGGTTCGGGGTGCGTACAGTCTCGCCCCGATCAGTCCGAACCCCCAGGAACACGAAGAGGCAGGACATGTCTGTGGTCGCTGCCGTAACCCTTGGACGCACGGGAACCCGGAATGCGTCAACAACCCGAACAGGAGAACGACATGAAGCGTCTGTTGATGAAGTTCGCGTGGAGGATCGCCCGGCCCAGCATCGACACGAGCCTCGACAGGGCAGCCGCAAAACTCCGGAAGCACTCGTTGCTCACCGGAGACGAAGCGGCCCGAATTGTTCTCACTGTCAAGAGCGAGCTCAATGAGTTCGAGGTCGATGAAGGAATCAGGTCCAAGACATGACCTCGGATCGCATCATCCGCACTCTCGCTGCCGCATCCAACATCGCGGTTGCTGCTGCTCTCGTCTACTTCACCCGGTGGATCACCAAGAAAGGATTCTGATGGACAACAACACGAAACTCATCGCCGAAGCCAAGGAAGCTGTTGAGGAGTGGTCGAGCCTCTGGACCACTTTCGTCACTCCCGAAGCGCCCCGACGACTGGTGACCGAGCTGCGCCTCGCGTTGGAGGCTGCTGAGGCCGAACTGACACGACGAGACACGGTCCAAGCGCTGCATGAAGAGGGCGACCGAGTTGTCCTGTCTTCCGCGATCGGGGCCGTGGTCTGGAACGCATCCAATCACCCGAAACCGTCGGCCGTTCTGGGTCAAGACATTGGACCGTTGCGTTCGAAGCTCGTTGATGCAGTGATCGCTGCCGGGTTCACACACGCTGCTCCTGTGTCTCTCGAAGCCGTGAAAGCGGAGACGACAACCGAGTGGAACGCGGTTCGTCAGGACGCCACTGGTGAGCTCTGGGATGTCTACGAGCCGTTCGACTCACGCGAGGATGCCGAGCGTGTGGCTGCCGAATGGCGGGGTAACAACGAACCCGGCGACGACCCTGTCGTGGTTGTGGAACGCACGAAAGGTGTCGCTCCGGGTGAGTGGCAGATCGTCTCATCGGAGGTGAACCGTGTCTGACTTCCCGATCCCGTGGGCGTCAATCGGTCAAGCATTCGAGATGGCCGACTCCCAACCTCGTCTTCTCGCTGATTTGCAGGAGCACGGGTACCCGCAAGAAACGAAACAGGAAGAAGAGTCATGAAGACGATTACGCCGCGGAAGGTGAGCGCGAACTTCATCATCAGCGAGGCTCAGATCGCGATGGAGTACGGGTTCCGCCGGCTCGGACACATGGAACCCGTCATCCCGACACCGGAGCAGGTGGCAGCTCATGCCCGAGCGGAGGAGCTGCTGCGAGAAGTCGAGGAGAACCCGTACATCTACGTGGACGGCTACGACGGGGGCCTCGTGGTCGAGCCGTTGCAGACGAAACGGTGGGTGTTCGACGAAACCGACGAGCAGTGGATGACCCGGTGGCGTGAACACCGGGCAGCTCACCCGAATGAGGAACCACCGCAACGGTCCTGGATCGACCAGATGGCGGCACGCATGTTCTCGACCTTCCAGGAGCCATCACCGACGCTCAACATGGCGTTGTGGCGCCGACCCTAACCCGAATGCAAGGGAGCACCAAGTGACTGACCTTCTCGATGCGGTGCAAGCGCTCACCCGACCAACGGTGGAGCACATCAAACCGTCCGACGACACAGGCAGACCGTTACCCACCCACACGTGTGCGCAACCATGCAACGGGCTCTCAACTCACACAGTTGAGAGCCCGTCCCTGTTGGTGCAGTTGGCGGAGGCTGTGAAACCATCAACAAACACGACCGCCGGCTCATCATCGTTGGCCCACACGAGGAACATCATCGACGGGACCGCGTTGTTCCACCTGGCGAAGATCAGTTCCGCGATCCGGGACTGGTGTCGGATGGCCGAGGTGACACCAGGACACAACCCGGTCACCAACCTGAACGCCTGGTATGTGGCGTTCACCCGGTACGACAACGACCCAGAATGGAGGATCCGGGAACTCACCAAATGGGCGCACACCATCACCAACATCCTCCACCCACCCGTCCGTGAAGAACTCCCATACCCGTGCCCCGTGCACCACACAGACCAGTGGGTGGACGACATGGGCAACGGCGGCAACCATCCCCTCGTGTTGGAGTACCAGAAAGGCGAAGACGGGCAAGTCATCGACCCGAGGGTGCGGTGCCGGGATGCGGTGTGTGCGTCGCTGTGGGAAGGCGAAGACGCGATGAGTGAGCTCGGGGACGAAGTCGAAGAGAAGCGAGGAGCATGAGCGACTCGACACGCCGTCTTGGTTTGGGGTAGCGAATACGCACGGGCAGGGCTTACAATAAAAGAGCCTTCCAGAAGTCTGCAAAAATCCAGACAGCGGGAAGGCTTCTTGCTTTCAGAAAGGGCCTCGTCATCGCGACGGGGCCCTTTCTGCGTTCCACCACATGAAGATGCCCCCGCGCAGGTGCGAACTGCCGAGGGCTTGACCGGAATTGGAGTTCCGATATGAGCCAGCATAGCCACTCGCCGAACTACGTGAAGTACGTTCTCTACGCGTCGGAGCCCGAATCCCGAGAGATGCTCATTCGGAAGACCCGATTCGACGGTGAAAACGGGTGCTGGAACTACTGCGGACACATCAACGAAGGTGGTTACGGCTACATCCCGACGTACCGCCACGGCAACATCTTCGTGCACCGCCTCGCCCTGCATCTCGCTAAGCGCCCAGTTCCAGCAGACCGAGTGGTGGACCACCTCTGCCGGAACCCCAGATGCGTGAACCCTGCACACCTCGACATTGTCACGCCGACCGAGAACGCAATGCGCGGCTTCGGCTTCTACGCCGTCAACGCTCGCAAGACGCATTGCCCCCAGGGGCATGAGTACAGCGAAGGAAACATCTACTGGACAAGGCCACGCAAGGCCGGCGGAAACCCCGGCCGAAGCTGTAAGACCTGCGCCAGAAATCGATACTTGGCCAACAAGGCCTCATAGGCTCGCGTTCCAGTCTCAGCGTCACCACCATGCGAGAAGCGACCAGTGACACCCCCGGCACGCCGAAGACCACGGTCTCGGCAAGCCCGGACGAGGGTACAGGTACGCAGTGACAGCCAACACGCTCGAAGACAGGAACGCGACACACGTGATCTGGACGGTCGCACAGAGGTGGCACGGGGTGAAACAGTCCCCGAAAGCGCCAATTCGGCAGTGAGCGCCACAACGCGCGAGACGGCTCACGAGCCGCCACTGCAACGCGAGGCAGGGCAACCGTCCGAACGGAACCCTGCCTCGCGCACTGACTTGGTGGGCATACACGCACAGGCCGTAGAGCCACACACACGCGTCGTCACTGCCCACCACAGAACTGAACAGAGGAGCCGACATGGCGCGCATCAAGGTACTCGAGCTGCCCTTGCAGATCGTCGGGGAGATGACCAACACCCCATTCGTGTTCATCATCGACCAAGCCGACACCGAGATCTTCACTGCCGAGCACCTCACCCAGCTCCGCGAAGACACCAACGCGTCAGGCGTTCTGGTCACATCTGAGACCCTCGCCATCGACTACGAGTGAGTTCGCATGGTCGACACCTGGTCAACGGTCATCCAACCGAAAGACACCCATCACATCCCGCTCGGTGATTACATCGACCACACGACGGATGGTCACTGCATCTGCGGACCAACACACCGCAGCGACATGACCAGCGGGGCACTCAGGTGGAACGTATGGCACCACAGCCTCGACGGGAGAGAAGCACATGAGCGCAGGTGAAAGCGT
Organism: Plantibacter sp. H53; assembly: GCF_001650455.1. Lineage (NCBI taxonomy): Bacteria > Bacillati > Actinomycetota > Actinomycetes > Micrococcales > Microbacteriaceae > Plantibacter > Plantibacter sp. H53. Next base: position 116,115 of record NZ_LWCT01000004.1, on the reverse strand, counting down.
CTTCGGCAAACTCCTCGACCGCATCAGCATCGAAGCTGAGGAAGTCAAACGCCGCGTCGAAGACATCCTGGACGGCAACGATGAGTGACCTCGAGCCCGTCACCTTCGACAGCATGGGCTCGCCAATCTTCGCCCACCAAATCCCACCCGAGGAACCCAGCGATGAACGCTGAACAAGAAGACCACGCCAACGGCGGATACGTCGAACCGCAAGCCTGGACGATCGGTGACCAGAGCGGATGCTACATCCCTTTCCGAAGCATGGCACCGGCACAAGAAGCCGAGACACGCCATCTGCTCGAGCGCATGGGGATCATTGGCCCAGACCAGGACACGGCAGTCACCAACCTGGTTGGGATGACCGAAGGATGGGCGCCGGCCAAGGCTGAGTGAGTTATGTACCACTCCGGTTGGAAAATCTTCGGCATTTGACTACCCACCCAGAAACAAGAACCGCGTAATTCCGCGGATCCAGTCGAGTTATGTACCACTCGACCCAACAACTACACAGAGAACGACCCGGCGCTGCGCTAACAGCCCGGGTCATGAGCGACCTTTTGGGAGGTCCCTATGTCCAACGATACCTGCATCGTCGACAACTGCGAAGCCGCCATCAGTGCGCGCCGCATGTGCAAGCGCCACTACCGATGCTTCATGAAGTACGGGACAACGACAGCCCCGGAACGTACCGTTCCAGCGTGGGCCACCTGCACCATCGATGGATGCGGCAAGCCAGCTCGGGCGAGAACATCCGAGCTGTGCAAGATGCACTACCACCGTCAGTACCGGCACGGATCCACCGACATGGTCGCTACCCGATCCGGTGTCACAGTCAGCAACGGCCGCAAGTACAAGACCCAGTACGCGCCCACACATCCACTCGCAGGCAAGCACGGCAACGTGTACGTACACCGCATGGTCCTCTTCGACGCCATCGGGTACGGACCACACGCCTGCCACTGGTGCGGCACCGAGGTGGACTGGAAGCCGAAGGGAACACCCGGCGAGCTACAGCCAGACCACCTGAACAACCAAGGCGACGACAACCGCCTCGAGAACTTGGCCCCATCGTGCCGCTCATGCAACGCCGGCCGCGCCGTACAGGCCCGCTCCAAAGCCCTGCGAGAAGCAGGATGGTGGAGCGGCAACGACACGATAGCCCACCTCCGAAACGGCGGGCGCGCCCAGCCAATCGAGGCAGCCTGAACCAGGGCAGGGAGTGATGACCACGTGGGACGCAACACAGCAAAGCAGACCAGGTTCCGTAAGGTCATCGCCCAAGCCAAGCCCGCCTGCCACATCTGCGGCCAGGCCATTGACTGGAACGCAGGTCACCTCGACCCTCGCTCCTTCGTCATCGACCACGTGATCCCACTAGCCAAAGGCGGTGAGGATGCGTTGCCGAACCTGAGGGCAGCGCATCGACATCCGCTCCTGCAATAGCACCAAGCGCGCCCGCCTAGTGGCCCCGATCGTGCGCAAGTCCGGTTCCCTCGACTGACACAGCCACGGCCCACAGGCAGGCACACAAGGCCAGTCAGGCATGCCTCTGAGCTCGCCTCGAGGCAGCCCAGACCCCACGGGGGAGGCCCCGGGGCGACCCTTCAGAAAATCCTCCGGGTATTGCCGCAATCTCTCCCCCAACTTTTTCCACCCAAATGGAGGCAAAAATGGCTGCGAAGTTGCGTGCTGTCTCCGAGGGTGAGACTGCTCCTCCGAAGCTGATCATGACGGTTCTTGAGGCGATCGAGGCCGGCGATCGGATGGCTGAGCTCGAGGCCACGCATCGTCGGATTGGTCGTGCTGTTCAGGATGAGTCGACTCCTGCTCGTGATCTTGCTTCGTTGACGCGGCGGCAGATGGAGATCTCGAAGGAGATCGAATCGTTGAAGCGTCAGCGTGTCGAGGAGTCGAAGAATGGTAGCGAAGTCACCGACAGCGCCTTCGACGCTCAAGCTATCTGAGGTTGCCCGTCATGTTGTGATGCCTGAGGGGATTGTGACGACGGCGTGGCCGCGGGTTGTGGATCAGTGCTCGAAGATGGGCGTTGAGTTCGATTCGTGGCAGCACGGCTTGGGCACGATCGCTTTAGGGAAGCGCAAGGACGGCAAGTACGCGGCGACTGTCGGCGGTGTTGTTCTGAGCATTCCTCGACAAGTAGGCAAGACGTTCTTCGTTGGCATGATCGTGATTGCCCTGTGCATCCTGTTTCCGGGCATGACGGTGCTGTGGTCGGCGCACCGGACGAAGACGGCTACAAAGACGTTCTCGTCGTTGAAGGGCATGACGTCTAAGCGGAAGATCAAGCCGTTCATGCTTGAGCCTCGCAACACGAACGGTGAGCAGGAGATCCGGTTCCGTAATGGTTCTGTGATCATGTTCGGCGCTCGTGAGCAGGGTTTCGGCCGTGGTTTCGATGAGGTTGACATTGAGGTGTTCGACGAGGCGCAGATTCTCACGGAGAAAGCGCTCGAGGACATGGTGGCGGCGACGAACCAGTCCCGCCAGGAGGCCGGCGCCCTACTGTTCTTCATGGGCACCCCGCCTCGCCCGACTGACCCTGGCGAGGAGTTCACGAACCGTCGAGCGAAGGCGTTGGACGGCAAGTCCAAGAACATGGTCTACGTCGAAATGTCGGCGGATCCTGATGCCGACCCGGACGACCGAAAGCAGTGGGTCAAAGCGAACCCGTCGTTCCCTCACCGCACTCCGGTCGAGTCGATGGAGCGGATGCGGGAGAACCTCACGAACGAGGACTCGTTCAAGCGCGAGGCTCTGGGCATCTGGGATGCAGTCAGCTCTGCGCAGGTCATCGACGAGGTGTCGTGGGCGAATCAGGCAGATGCATCGTCTATGGCCATCGATCGTCTGACGATCTCGGTTGAGGTTCCCCCGGGCCGCGGGTATGCGGCCGTTTCGCTCGCCGGCCTGCGTGCCGACGGTCGTTGGCATGTGGAGTTGTACGAGGAGCGCAAGGGCGTCGATTGGGCTATCCCGTATGTCGTCGAGCGCGCGTCTCGGAACCGTCTCCATGCGGTTGTTGCCGATGAGCTGTCTGGGCTTGTGGAGGAGCGGCGCGGTCGTCATTACCTGATCGGCACTGACGTCTTGGTGACGTTGGCTGCGAGGGAGGGCAAGGACATGGCGATCGCTTGCTCCAAGTTCTATGACGGCATTTTGGATGGTTCGGTGTTCCACACGGATCAGCCGCAGGTGAATGTGGCCCTGTCGGTTGCGACGAAGCGTCCTCTTGCTGGCTCGTGGGCTTGGAACCGTAAGGATGCCATGTCGAACATCAGTCCGATCGTCGCGGAAACTCTTGCCCTTTGGGGTGCTCAGAATGACAACGTGAAGCGTCCTACGCGGCGCACTACTTCGAGGACGGCGGTGATGCTTTGACGTACGAGAAGATCACTGTCCCGGGGCTGACTGAGGACGAGAATGGGACGCTGAACACGCTTGCGGAGCAGCTTGAGTCGAAGCGGCGCCGGAATGAGTTGCGTTCGGCGTATTACGACGGCAAGCGGGCGATCACGAGCATTGGTGGTGTCATTCCGCCGCAGTATGCGCAGATTGGTATCGCGCTCGGTTGGGCGGCGAAGGGTGTTGACGGGCTTGCTCGTCGGTGCAACCTGGACAAGTTCGTTTGGACTGATGGTGACCTGGATCAGCTTGGTATGTCGGCGCTCGAGGACAGCAACTTCCTGCTGTCTGAGATCGCGCAGGCTCGGACCGATTCGCTGATCCACGGTGTCTCCTACTTGGTGACGACGCGGGGCGCCGAAGGAGAGCCCGCAGCTTTGGTGCACGCGCGCGATGCTCTGAGCGCGACCGGTGAGTGGAATGTTCGTACTCGTCGGCTGCAAAACCTGCTTTCGGTGACGAGTCGCAAGGACAACAAGATTGACGGTTTCGTTCTGTATTTGGACGGGCTGACGATCGTTGCTGACGTGGTTGATGGCAAGTGGGAGGTGTCACGGTCCGCGCATTCGTTCGGGGTTCCGGCTGAGCCTCTTGTGTACCGTCCTCGTTCGTCTCGACGGATGGGCAAGAGCAGGATCAGTCGACCGTTGATGTCGCATCAGGATTCGGCTTTGCGTGCTCTGGTGCGTCTTGAGGCGCACATGGACATCTACACGATCCCGAAGCTCATCATGTTGGGTGCCGATGAGGGGATCTTCAAGAACGCTGACGGGACATCGAAGACGTCCTGGCAGGTTGCTTTGGGGCGCGCGTTTGGCATCCCGGACGATGAAGAGGCCACGAATCCGCGGGCTGATGTGAAGCAGTTCTCAGCCGAGTCTCCCGAACCGCACCTCGCAGACCTGAACGCGCTCGCGAAGTTGGCTGCGCGCGAGACGGATCTGCCCGATGCGGACTTCGCGCTGAGTGATATGGCGAACCCGACGAGTGAGGGTTCGTACATCGCGGGTCGCGACAACTTGATTGCTGAGGCCGAGGGGGCGATGGACGATTGGTCCATTTCGATCCGGCGCAGTGTCACTACGGCGTTGGCTATCCAGAATGGCGAGTCGAGTGTGCCCGAGAGTTGGGCTTCGATTGATACGAAGTGGCGTTCGCCGTTGTACCTGTCCCGTTCCGCTGCTGCTGACGCTGGTGCGAAGCAGATCGGCGCCGTGCCGTGGCTTGCTGAGACCGAGGTTGGTCTCGAGCTGCTCGGGCTTGATGAGCAGCAGATCAAGAGGGCGATGGCTGACAAACGGAAGGCTTCGGGGCGTGCTGTGCTAGCTGCCCTGCAGCCGGCTAAGCCTCCGGTGCAGTCGGATGTCGGCGCGTGAGTCTCGTGCGGCTCTGCAACTGGTTACGGCTGAGGCTGTCGCGTATGCGACGGAGCTCGCGAACCGTGTTTCGGGGTCGCCCGAGGTGCGCCGCGCAGCGTTGCTCGACGGTGTGCCTGAGCTGATTGCGTACTACTCGGAGGGATCGGCGGCTTTGGCTGCGGACTTCTACGAGGAGGAGCGCGAGCTCGCGGAAGTTCGGTCACGGTTTGCTGCCGAGGCTGTGGTACTTGACCGGACCGTGAAGATCCGTCGCGCTATCGCTTGGTCGACCGCACCGTGGTTCGACGACTCAGGTGACTCTGCTGACGGACGACTGGCTGAGGTTGTGCAACTCGAGACGGCTCGACCGTATCGGGACACCATCACCACGAACCGTCGTCAGGACCCGGATGCGGTGGGTTGGCGCCGGGTCACGGCCGGCGGGTGCAAGTTCTGCCGCATGCTCGCCGACCGTGGCGCTGTGTACAAGGCAGATACGGCCCGGTTCGCTGCCCATACCAATTGTCACTGTGTCGCCCAGCCAGTCTTCACGACCAATGACACAGGAGTTGAGGCGTCCGTTGTCCAGTACCGGGCATCGCGTCGCTCAAGAAGCCCGGAGCAGCGTGCTGCGCTCCGTGAGTACCTCGACTCCTTCTACTAAGACTTCCCCGAATTGGGGAGAGCGCTACGGCCGCGTTTCAAGGCCGGTCTGATGTCCGACGGGACAGAAACGGAGAACCGGAATGCCCGAGAACGAAGCAACCTCAAGCGGCGCTGAGACAGGCGCTGAGGGGGGTGGGCAGCAGGAACAGTCGCTCACACAGGCTGACGTTGACCGCATTGTGAAGGACCGCGTAGCACGCGTCCAAGCGAAGTATGCGGACTACGAAGACCTGAAGGTGAAGGCAGAGGGCGCGAAGACCGTCGAGGAGAAGCTTGCTGAGCTTGAGGGCAAGTATTCGGCGGCTGAAGCGCGTGCTCTGCGCAGCGATGTGGCCGCGAAGTATGGCCTGAGCGTGGAAGATCGCGACCTGTTCTTGACCGGTACGGATGAGGCAACTCTGACGGCGCAGGCGAAGCGTCTCGCTGATCGAGAAGCAGACCGGAAGAAGCAAGGCAATGTTGCACCCAAGGAGGGTGCGACTGACACGACTGGTGGACCGACCAAGGATCTTCGTGAGTTCACGAAGGGCTTGTTCGGCGCTGCCGACTAACCGAAAGGCACAATCATGGTTGCACTCGCAACTGGATCGCTCTCGATCCCAAAGCAGAAGCTCGACCCGTGGCTGGGCAAGATCCAGTACGGCTCCACCGTTGCCACACTCTCGGCACAGACCCCGATGACCTTCGGCGAGGGCGAGTCGTGGACGTTCGACATCGGTGAGGCCGAGTACGTCGCTGAAGGCGCGCAGAAGGGCGCTTCGACGGTCACCTCGACCACGAAGGCAGTCAAGCCCTTCAAGTTCCACAAGACGCTTCGTTTCAACGAAGAGGTTCTGTGGGCTGATGAGGACCGTCAGCTCGAGGTCGTGGACGAGATCCTCGCACTCATCCAGCCGGCGCTCTCTCGTGCGCTCGACTTCGGCGTGTTCCACGAGATCAACCCGACTGGCGGCGCTGTCGTTGCTGCCATGAACGGCGGCATCACGGACACCACCAACCTCGTCGAGTACGCGGCTGCGGATAAGCCGTACGTCAGCCTCGACGCGGCCGACAGTCTGGTTCTCGCGGATGGCTTCGTGCCCCGCGACATCGCGCTCGACCCGACGTACGCTGCGAAGTTCTCTTCGCTGCGCGGGATCAACTCGGAGCAGAAGCTGTACCCGAACTTCCGCCTCGGTATCGAGACCAGCGAGCTTGACGGCCACCGCGCTTCCGTGTCGAACACGGTTCGCGGCACTGGTGTCCTCGCGGTGGACACGAAGGTTCTCGGCTTCGTCGGTGACTTCTCTGCCATTCGTTGGGGCATCCAGAAGTCGATCGGCCTCGAGCTGATCAAGTACGGCGACCCGGATGGTGGCGGTGACCTCAAGCGCAACAACCAAGTCGCGTTCCGCGCTGAGGTCGTGTACGGCTGGGGTATCGCTGACCTCAACGCGTTCGCCAAGATCCACGACCTCGTCTGATCGTGGTTCGTCTGAAGAACGTCACGACAGGTGCTGTCGTGAGTGTTCCTGAGGAGAAAGCCGCACGGCTTGGGTCCGAGTGGGAGCCAGCGGAGACGCCGGTGAAGCGTGGTCCTGGTCGTCCGAAGAAGTCCGACGAGTCCTAACTGGGGAAAGGGGGCGGTTATGGCTGTGACTCCCAGCATGATTGCGGTTGCTCTTGGGCAGGCCGCCCCCGAACCTGGCTCAGTCACTGAGCAGCAGTGGGAGATGTGGATCGCCGACGCGGAGATGCTCATCGAGGACCGTAGGACGTCGTTCACGCCGCCTCGGGAGCTGAGTGAGGCGAAGGTTGACTACGCCGTACGTGAGGCTGTCGTATCGCATGTGAAGAAGCCTGACGATGCGACGCAGGTAACCGTGTCTGTGGATGACGGTTCCACGTCGAAGACGTTCCAGTCGGGCAAAGGACGAGTCACCGTCGATGGATGGTGGGACTTCCTAGGTCTGTCCGATGCGGTATCTGGTGCGTTCTCGGTTGACATGCTCGGGTTCGCGAACGTGCATCTTCCGTGGTGTGCGTCGATGTTCGGTGCGCTCTACTGTTCGTGCGGGGTGGACATCGCGGGCACACCCATCTATGAGGGCGGCGAGCCGTGAGCCTCGGGCAGGACATCGACGCGACGCTGCCGTTCCTTCGGGGGCAGGCTGAGTCGCGGATGAAGGAAACGGTGGTGTTCTCCCGGGTGACCGGTGAGGTGACGACGGACCCTGAAACGCTCGAGGTTGTTGAGGTTCGCGAGACGGTCGCCACGACGGTGGCGCGGATCAAGTACCGCACGCTGAACGTGCAGGACCGCGACCAGGGCACCCAGTTGATCGCCCTGCAGTCCCCTGAGGTGCATGTGCCGTTTGGCGCGGCTCCAACAGTGCGAACGGATGACCGGGTGCAGGTTACTGCTTCGGAGGATCCGACGCTGGTTGATCGTCTGTTCCGGGTGACTGGGCGTCCGCAGGCTGGTCAGACGACGGCGCATCGGTTTCCGGTGGAAGAGATCAGCTAGGGGTTGTCATGGCGAGCATTGAGTTCGATTTCTCTGAGGTGCTGAATCTGACGGCTGCGATTGAGGGTGCGCCGGAGGAGGCGATTCCGAAGATCCGTCAGGCGGTGGAGATCACTGCCCGTCATGTGAAGGACGATTGGCGTGATGATGCGCGCCGGCAGAACCGGGGACAGTCGAAGTACTACGCGGGCTCTGTCGACTACGACATGAAGCTGGACACTGACGGCGAGATCGGTGCTGAGGTTGGTCCGAAGCCTGGCGGGCGTTGGGGTCAGGGTTCTCTCGGGTTTCTCGAAGACGCGAACGGTGTTGGTGCTCGTCCGCAGAAGTCGGGTCAGAAGGCTGCCCGGAAGAACGAGGATGATTTCCAGCGTGGTCTAGAGCGGGCGGTGGCTGATGTCCTCGAGTAGGCCGCATTATCTGGCTGTGAAGTCGATGATTCAACGGGACGCGGCTTTGGCTGTGTCTGAGGTGATTCGGTTGAACGCTGACGGGAATCCGTACCGCGGTTCGTACATCATCTTGTGGCCGGCTGGCCCGGAGACGATTGATGATGGCCGGTTGTCGAAGAATCAGGCGTTGGATTCGGATGCCGAGTATGTGATGGACGGCCAGTGTGTCGCCGTAGACGCTCTCGGTGTTCTGAGTGTGATGGACCGTCTGGTTGCTCAGGTGATCGGTCAGCGTCCTGTGGTTGAGGGTCGTAACTGTGATCCGATCCGCGTGACGGTTGATCCGGTCGACATTGACTCGAAGGTGTTGCCGCCGTTGTTCTACGCACGGTTCGAGCTCTCGTTCTGGTCCCGGCGCCCCTGACCCAACCTGTCTACTTGCCCCGCCTTGTGCGGGGTTTTCGTGTTTAAGGAGATCCCATGTCTGCAGAGATCGTGACCGTCTACGACAACGACGGGAATGAGGCCCGAGTGAGCCGCGAATGGCTCGACCGTTGGCCCGATGACTTCACGGAGAAACCTCCCGTGAGTAAGGCCGCGTCCGCGGCACACAAGAAGAAGGAGATCACTGATGGCGCTTGAAACCGCTGAAGCATCAGTAGCGTCCGATGGCAATCTCCGGATTGCTTTCGTGCCGTCTGGAAATGCCAAGTCTGTTGCCGTCCTGGCTGCAGTGACCACGAAGGCTCTGACGTACTCGCTGACGCCGTCTGGGTTCAACCGTGCGATCACGGAGAACTCGATCGATGACCCGCGTCTGACGCTGAAGATCACGCTGTCTCGCCCGGGTACGTCCTCGCAGACGCTCGAGCTGCAGTACGTGTACGGCGGCGCCTCTGAGGTCGCACGGCCGGCGCTGGTTGAGGGCACGTCTGGGTTCATCGTGGCCCGGTACAGCCTCCCGAACGCGACGGATTGGGCGGTCGGCCAGAAGGTCGATGTGATCCCTGTGCAGGCAGGTAAGCAGCGCAAGGACGCCCCGACTGCGAACGGGATCCAGACGATCACGCAGTCGTTCTACGTCACCGGCATCCCGGAGGACGACGCGCTGACTGTCGCGTAACGGTTCCTGCGCGGGCGGTCCCACCAGAGCCGCCCGCGCAGGTCTCAACTCATCTGGTGAATCTGGTGAAGGAGTAACACTGTGGTGACTTTTCAGGAGCGGTTGGCTGCGCGGAAGAATGCGCGCCCGTTCAAGGATGTTCAGGTGTTGTTGGATGACCATTTGCAGGGTGAGCGTGAACGGCTCGAGGCGGAACTGGCGAAGCTTGGGAACGTCAGCGACAAGCGGCTCGCGTCGAAGTCGCCGGCCGATGAGATCCAGGAGCAAATCGACGCCCTGTACAAGGACGACAACGGTCTCATCACGCTGCGGTTCCGCCGCATCCCCGGGAACGTCTGGGCGCGGCTGACGTCACGTAACCCTGCCCGCCTGGACTCGCCGGTTGACCGCCAGTACGGGTACAACATCGACGGCGTCTGCGAGGCCGCTGTCCGATACGTAGACGCTGATGGTGCCGCATACGCGTGTGTGATCGACAACGGTGAAGAGATCACGTTGAAGGTCGAAGAGAAGACGATCCACAACCAGAAGCCTGTCGACGAGTGGGGCGACCTACTTGCGGGGCTGACTGGCACGGAAGTGCAGGACATCCGTGATGCGGTGTGGGAGCTCAACGAGTATTCGACGCAGAAGCGTATCGCTGAACTGGTAAAAGCCTCAGGGGCAGCGACGCGCTCCTAGCTGATGTGGCTCTTGCCGCGCGTCTCGGAGTCGCCCCTCGGCGGCTTTGGGGGTGGGAGCCTTCGACGTTTACGGAGCACGTCTATGAGGACGGTGTTCTGGTGGGGACGGTTTCGTTCCCTGAGCCGGAGTTTGACGACGAGCAACGTTCGTTGTTGCTGGCTTACGAGATTCACCAGTCGCAGCTCGGGCCGCATGGGTTCCTGATGCCGGAGACGACGTCTCCTGATGCCGACCCGAACAACCCGGAGGGCACGATCCGGTTCTACGCGGATCCTGTGCCGACTGTGGATTACGCCGAGAAGGCGAAACGTAACGCGGAAGACGCGTACCGGAAGATGTACGAGGGCGCCGACATGGCTGGCCTGATCTTCCGGGTGCACCGCGAAGAGCGAAACCAAACCTAAACACTGACAGATCGGAGAAATCGTGGCCGATCGTGTCGTGCGTGTACGCCTCACCGCTCAGGTCGCTGAGTATGTGCAGGGCATGGAGCAGGCCGCGGATAGCACCCGTCGGGTGGGCGACGCTGCAGCATCGTCGGCAGAGCGCGCTAGGGCGTTGGACACCGTTGGCAAGTCGATGCTCGCCATCGGGACGATCGCCGCTGTAGCTGTGGGTATTGCGGTGTCGAAGTTCATGGAGTTCGACCAGGCCATGTCGAATGTTGAGGCTGCGACGAATGAGTCCGCGGACAACATGGATCGGCTGCGTGAGGCTGCTCTGGATGCTGGTGCTCGGACGGTGTTCTCGGCTACTGAGGCTGCGAACGCGATTGAGGAGTTGGGGAAGGCTGGCGTTTCGACGCAGGACATCCTCGACGGTGGACTCGACGGGGCTTTGGATCTTGCTGCGGCTGGCGGGCTTGGTGTTGCTGAGGCTGCTGGGATCGCCGCTGTGGCCCTGAAGACGTTTGGTCTTCGCGGTACGGACATGGCCCATGTGGCTGACTTGCTGGCTGCTGGTGCGGGTAAGGCGATGGGTGACGTCACTGACCTGTCCGCAGCACTGAACCAGGCTGGCCTGGTTGCTGAGGGCACGGGTCTGTCAATTGAGGAGACCACTGCTGGGCTTGCTGCGTTCGCGTCTGCGGGCCTGTTGGGGTCGGATGCGGGTACGTCGTTCAAGTCGATGTTGCAGCGCCTCACACCGCAGTCTGCGGAAGCGAAGAGCAAGATGGAAGAGCTCGGGATTTCGGCGTATGACGCACAGGGTCAGTTCGTTGGCCTGTCTGCGTTCGCCGGCAACCTGAAGGAATCACTGAAGTCTCTGACGCCGGAACAGCGCAACGCTGCCCTCGCGGTGATCTTCGGTTCCGATGCTGTCCGTGCCGCGAACGTTCTCTACAACGAGGGCGCCGAGGGCATTGACGAGTGGACGACTGCAGTCAACGACCAGGGGTACGCGTCCGAGCAGGCAGCGAAGCGTCTCGACAACCTGTCTGGTGATGTTGAAGCGCTGGGTGGAGCGTTCGACACGGCCCTGATTCGTACTGGGTCGGCGGCGAACGAGTCGCTGCGTCAGATCGTGCAGTCCGCGACCGGTGTTGTGGATGCGATCGGTGACCTGCCCGGTCCTGTGCTCGGTGTCGGTCTCGCGCTAGGTGGTGTCATCGCGGTCATCGGCCTGGTCGGTGGCGCCGCGCTGGTGGCTATCCCGAAGATCGCTGAGTTCAAGGCGGCAATGGCAACCCTGAACCTCAGTGGTGGCCGTGCAGCTCTCGGGCTGGGGTTGGCGTCTGGTGCGCTGCTTGCAGCCGGTGTGGCGTTCTCGATCTGGGCGGCACGTCAGGCTGAGGCAACGTCACAGTCGAACGAGTTCCAGGCGTCCCTCGACAAGTCCACGGGTTCGCTGACCGACTACACCCGGAACCTCGTGTCGAAGAAGCTCGCCGAGAAGGGCGCATACGAGGCTGCGAAGGAAGCCGGTGTCAGCCAGAAGGAACTCACGGACGCTGTCATTGAGGGTGGCGACGCCCTCGACAGCGTGCTCAAGAAGTTCGGCGACAACAACACCCCGGCAACGTTCTTCACTGGTGTTGGTATCCGTGCCGGTAACGCGTCGCAGGCTGTCCGTGACCTCAACAGCGACCTGAACACTGGCAAGGAGAACTTCAAGGATCAGGCTGCTGCTGCGGACGATTCCGCGAAGTCGCTCGAGCAGATCCAGGGTGTCGCGGTTGAGACGTCGGATGCGGTCAATGACCTGTCCGATGACATCCGCAACTTCGGTTCGGCACAGTTCGACGTCGAGGAATCCACAGCTGGACTGTACGAGGCGTTTGATTCTCTGAAGGAGAACCTGGATGCTGGTTCGGCGTCGCTCGATGTGACGACTGAGGCTGGCCGGCAGACGCAGTCAGCGATGCTCGACACTGCTCGAGCTGCAAACGAGAACGCCGCGGCCATTGCGTCGGTCGGTGGCACGAACGATGAGATCGCTGGTGCTTTGAACGCTGGGCGTCAGCGAATCATCGACGCCCGCATTGCCCTTGGTGATTCAGCGCAGGCTGCCCAGGCATACGCGGACAAGCTCATCGCCACTCCCGCGACTGTGCAGACGTCGGTGACCCTGACGGGCACGGATGCTGCGGTCGCGAACTTGGAACGGGTGAAGGACGCCATCCGAGAAACCATCAGGCTCATCGACAGCATGCCGTTGTTCGGTGGTAGTTCTGGTGGATCGCAGGCGGGGCGGGCAACTGTTGCTCAGGCGAACGGCGGCGTTCTCGATTTCTACGCGAATGGTGGTCTGCGTGAGAACCATGTGGCACAGATCGCCCCTGCTGGTTCGTTCCGGGTGTGGGCTGAACCGGAGACAGGTGGGGAGGCGTACATCCCGCTCGCTCCGGCGAAACGTGCACGGTCGTTGGATATCTGGCAGGAGACAGGTCGCCGGCTCGGAGTTGATGGTTACGCGGGTGGGGGCATGTACGCCCCGGACCGGTACATGAACGCATCGTCGGGCACGCCGCAGATCACTATCAGCGCACCAATCATGACCCCGCAGGGCGACCTGATCGGGCTCGTTGAGGGTGTGGTTGAGAGCGGCCTGACGATGACGTTCGCGGCACAGAAGCAGGCTCGAGGGTCTGGCTATAGGACGGGGATCTGATGCCTGAGGACGGTCTCTATGGTGTCCCAGGTGGGGCGATTCTGGTTGAGCCGGGACTGTACTCCACGTCGAACTTTGTGGAGTCACCGATCCCTGGCTTGTACGAGGTGATGGGTCCGCTGATGGTGACGGCGTTGCCTGACGCTGACCCGTCGCCTCGTATCCGCATTGACCTGGATGGGTTGCCGGCGAACGCGCGTGTGACGGTGTTCCGGTTCTGGGATTCCTCCGAGGGCACTGTTCGCGGGGCGTTGAACGCGTTCGCTGACGGCAGCTTCACGATCATCGACTACGAAGCCCCCATCGGCACTCCGGTGTCATACCGGGCGGCGATCTACGTTGATGGTGAGTTCGTGGAGTACACGAACACGGCGACGGCCACGTTGGCGGAGAATCCGTCGTACGCGTGGGTCTCTGACCCGCTGGCCCCTGGGCGTGCTGTTCGGGTGGAGTTGCGGACCGATTTCGCGGAGAAGTTGACGCGGCGTCGGGAAGTGACGAAGCACCGTGTTGGGTTCCGGACGATCGCGTTGTCTGGGCCGATGGGGTTGCTTGAGAACGTGCAACTGTCGTCGCAGGTGAAGACGCTTGAGGATGCTGCGAAGTATCAGGAAGTCCTCGACGCGGATGTGGTGTTGGTGCGTGCACCGAAGCTGCTCAGGTTGCCGGTGCTGCTGTACGTGTCCATTGAGACGGTCAACGAGATCGCTCAGGACGTGCAGTACGGCGGCGGTTGGGTGGTGTGGGACATCTCAGCTGATGAGGTTTCCCCGTCGCCGTTGAACATCACCATCCCCGTTGTGACGTATGGGACGTACTCGGCGGTGTTCCCCACGTACGCGGACTTCAACGCCGCGTACTCAACGTATGTCGATGCTCTTCGAAACCCACCGGGGGACTAATGGTGCTGCAGCTTGAACCTGAACTCCTCGCCGCGTTGGAGGAGAACCACGAACCGGGTTGGCGTGCGGATGCGTTCTACGGTCCCACGTTGACGGCAGCTGATGTGCCGTTGACGTGGGATGGGTCGTTGACGTTCGCTGGTGACGCGCAGGTGCAGGGTCGTGGGACGGTTCGGCTGGCTCGCGACAATGACTCGTTGGTGCCGAAAGCGAAGACTGACCCGCTGGCGCCGTTCGGTCAGGAACTGGCGATCACCCGTACGGTGACGGTCGGGTCGAAGACGTGGGATATCCCGATGGGGAGGTTCCGCATATTCGAGGTGCCGTCGATGCGCGAGTACCTGCGGCTGTACCCGTCGCAGGCTCAGGTCATCGGGTGGGATGCTGAACTGTCCCTCCGCGACCGGTTCGAGGCGATCATCGCCGACGACTTCCTGCAGACCGAAGCCCCGAAGCCAGGGAATACGGTGTGGCAGGAGATCCGCCGGCTGTCCCCGTACCCCATCGTGCAGTCGCTTCCGGATGCGACGATCCCTGCCGGGGTGGCGTACAAGTCCCGCATCGACGCCATTGAGGTGTTGATGGCAGCGTTGGGTGGGGTTCCTCACCTGACCCGTCAGGGTGCGTTGACTGCCCGGCCCGCTGACGTGTGGTTGACGGCAACGGAACCGGTGGCGACGGTGAAGGGTGTCATCGACCTGGACGATTCGTTGTCGATGGACTTCTACAACCAGGTTCAGGTGACGTCCTCGACGGGCGGCAATGATCTGGTTGCTGTGGCACGCATCACCGACATGTCGAACCCGATCGCTGTTGGCCGGCCGATCGGTGGGCGCACGTACCGGTATTCGTCTCCGCTGTTGGACACGCAGGAGAAGGTGAACGCTGCGGCGAAGACGGTTCTCGCTCGAGTGTCGGGCCGTCAGTCGCGTTCTGTGCGGGTGTCGTGTCTTCCTCGTCCTGACTTGGAGCTCGGCGACTACATCAAGGTGGTCGATGAGGGTCAGGGCCGTGAGGTGGTTGGGGAGGTGACGTCGATGACGTTCCCGATGAATCCGACTGATGCGATGACGGTGGAGCTGATCGCTGCGGAGACACGATGAGTGCGCTCGCTGACCTGGTTCGGAAGGATGCTGAGACGCAGGAGGCGGCGAATGCTGCAGCCCGTCAGGGCATGTCGTCGTACACGCAGGGTGTGTGCATGTCGGTTGACTGGGTGAATTCGTTGGTGGTGGCGAACATCAAGGGTGCTGAGGTTTCGGTGCCGATGGTTGGTTCTGCCCCGTTCCCCGCGGACCGGGTGCTGATCGGGTATCTGGGCGCGTTGCCGGTGTGTTTGGGGCCGATCCCGAAGTCTTCGACGGGGACGGTGACTGCTGACCCGGTTGGGTCGCTGGTTGCTGTGACCACCGACGATTCACAGGCGCGCGTGTTGCCGTTCGTGCAGGGGTACACGCCCGCTTTGGGGCACCGGGTGATTGTTGACTGGCCGGCGAACGGTGTGGTCATCGGTCAGATCTCAGCTGACCCTGCAGGTGTGATCCCTGTGGTGCCGCCGTCTGCTGGCGTTGCGCCGTCTGGTGGGTCTGGGGTGTTCTTGCCGACCGATTCGGCGACGTGGCGTGGCGGTTGGGTGGACAACCTGTTCGGGGTGTCTGAGTCTCGGCGGGGTTTCTACTGGTACGGGTTCCAGATCAGGGACACGATCCCGAACACGGCAACGATCAACAGTTTCGGGATGACCGTCCAGGAGGACTGGAACCGGCTGTCGAGCGTGACGTTGACGCTTCACAGCGATTCGTCGCGCACTGGTGCACCACCCAACCCGTTGGACACGTTCAACGTCTCGGGCGGGTCTGGCCTGAAACCTCTCCCTCTGCCGTGGGCTGCTGCTCTGCGTGATGGTACGGCGTTCGGTATCGGGTCTGTTGAGGATTCCGGTTACCTGCAGTGGCAGTCGTCGGCGACGTCTGGTGGGTTGTCCATCAGCTGGTCGTAACCCTCTTTCCTGTTTCGTTCTGTCGCGCCTCCATCGTGGGGCGCTTTTTCTTTGGAGGTTTCATGGCTGGCACGACACCGAAGGGTTTGCCGACTCGGGCGAACACGGATCCGGCTGACTTTGCTGCGGATTTGACGGCGATCGCGAGTGCTGCGGACGCGAAGTTGGATCCGGCTGTTGCGACGTTGGCTGAGTTGCCGGCGTTGGGGAACTGGTTGGGCCGTCAGGTCAGTGTTGCCGGTAAGGGCGTGTATGAGGTCACTGCGCTCCCGGGGACGTGGACGCCTGTGGGTGTGCAGTTGTTGGGGAACAACGGTCTGATGGCTGGTTCTGGGTCTCCTCGGGCTGCGTTCATGCAGACCGGGTACCAGGTGGTCACGACGTCGGGTTCTGGTGGTTTCACGTTGCCGTTCCCGACACCGTTCCCGAATGGTGTGTTGGCGATGTCGGTGGTGAATGGTGACCCTGACGCGACACCGGGGTATTCGGTGGGTGTGATTGTCGGGTCGGTTTCGGCGTCTCAGTTCGGCATTCGGGTGCGTAACGCGGCTGGTGCTGCGTTCGCTGGTTCGTATCGGCTCATCTGGACAGCGTGGGGGTGGTGAGCATGACCATCAGCGCACTCACCACACAGGCGTACGTCACCTCGCAGAAGTCCTCTCGGGGCGATCGGACCATTGACCGGTTCATCCAGCATCATGCGGTCTCTCGAGACTGGCGTGCAGTGCTCGGTCTGATGATGGGCGCGAAGGAAGTGTCTGCGAATTACATCATCGGCAACGACGGCGAGATCATCTCGGTGGTCCCGGAGGAGTTCCGAGCATGGACTTCTTCATCTGCTGAGTGGGACGGCCGTGCGATCACCGTCGAGGTGTGCAACGAGACCCTCGCTCCGGCTTACACGATCAGCGCTGCCGCTCAGGAGTCCCTGTCCGCGCTCATGGCTGACGTGTCCAAGCGGTACGGCTTCCCGCTGGTTCGTGACGGCGCCGACTCCACAGTCCTCGGGCACCGGGAGCTGTACCAGTTCTACGGCGCCTCCTACGCGACCGCCTGTCCAGGCGGGCTACCCATCGACGCGACTGTTGTGCGCGCGAACACCATCAAAGCGGGTAAGCCCGCACCCCGGAAAGAGGAGGACGACATGCCCAAGACGCAGCTCATCCGCAACGCCACCCCGACAGACAAGACCTTCGGCCGTGTCGCCGCAGTGAACCCGGCGACGGGTTTCTACTTCGGCCTGCCGAACTGGGAGTACCTGCCGCTGCTCACGAAGTACGGCATCATCGACCAGCCTGTTGGCGCAGACGGTCAGCTCCGGAACCTGGCACCCACTGACGCGCGTGATGTGCCGGCGAACGAGTTCAACTTCGTCGTGAACCTCGCAGCCACGGTCCGAGCCGCGAACGAGTCTGCTGGTGCCGTGGATGCGGCCCTTGCTGACGACTTCGCGAAGCTGGCCCCGACTTCTGCCGCGAACGCGATCAAGTAGCCCGCTTCCATCCCGGGAGGGGGATCCCATGTTCAAACGATTGTTCGCCGCGTCCATCTGGGCGTCGGGCAACATCCGGCCTGAGGATTGGCGGTTCCGTGGGATCTTCCGGGTCGTCCTGCCAGTCGGCAACCTCATCTTCCTGTACTTCGGGGTCGTCGGGTTCGTGCGAGGGGTGGGATCGGTGACTGATGCGACGTCCACCATGTACGCGGCGTTCTGGTCCGGCGCGATCGCGCTGACGTCGTTGGCGTGTCTGGTCGGGGTGTCGTTCCCGAAGCTGGGGAGGCTCGAGCTGGGTGCGAAGCTCGTTCTCATCGGCCTGGTGGCGTCCTACGTCGCCGTGTTGACTGCCAGGAGCTTCGAGATCCCCGGTTCGCAGGCCACCGCCGGCCTCATGTCCGCGTTGGTCGTGTTGCCCATCTGGCGCGTCTTCGACCTTGGCATTCAGCTGCGTAAGAGCAAGGCGGTGGAGAAGTGACCGGCGCGGAGATGATCTCCGCGGCCGGCCTCATCGTCACAGCTCTTCTCGGGCTGGGCGTGTACATCAACAACAAGCGGTCGAACCGCACTGCGGAGACCCGCAACCAGGTGGATGCCGGGTCGCAGTTGTTCGACAACAACATTGAGCTCGCCGAGTACGTGGACAAGCGCATCGCGATCGCGTTGCAGCCGGTGCAGGCGGAGCTTGATGCATTCAAGGAGTGGAAGAAGTCCACGAACGCGATCATCCGCCGGTTCTTCCGGCAGCTGATCACGTGGGATCGGAATGGCCGTCAGGGTCAGATGCCGATGCCGTCCGCTGAGGACATGACTCAGTTGGAGATCGAGGATCTGCACGCTGATTGAGCGGGCTTCGGAGTGCTGTTGACACCCCGAAGCCCTACCCCCTGCAGGAGGGTGAGCGCGAGCTTACCCACTTCCACCCATCACCGATATAGGAGACATCCCCATGAGCAAGCACGCAGCAGTCCCCGAGATCTGGTTCAAGTCCCAGCGGGTCATCCGCACGGTCCTCGTGAACCTGATCGTCATTCTCCCCGTCGTGAACATCTCACTGCCGCTGGTGGTCGATGCGTTCACCGGCAATGGCGTTCCGGCTGAGGTCACCGTCCTCGTCAACGCGATCGTCGCCGGGATCCTCGTCGTCACTGGTGTGGTGACCCGCATCATCGCGATCCCCGCAGTGAATGGCTTCCTGACGAAGCTCGGTGCCGGTTCGGTTCCGAAGTCTGCTGTCGAGACGTCTGTCTAACCCCTACCCGCACGTATCCCTTGAAGGGGGCAGCATGGTCAACTATCTCGTATCCGTCGACTCCGAAACGAAGGAGCTGCCCGATAGCGTCAAGAATGCGCTGCCCTTCAACCCGCAGACCATCGTGGACGCACGTGTCGACGGTGGCAATGTGTGGCTCGTCAGGGACAACGAGTCTGAGATTCCTTTGGGCGACCTCACGGGTCCAGCAGGGCCGAACACTGTGCCCACTGAGACCGCCATCGCGACCGCCCTGACCAACCCCGGCGCGCCTCGAGATGCACTCGAAGCTGCTGTAAACGCCGAGCTGGTGGATGCGCTTGTACCGTACCCATCTATGGTCACCGCGGGCGAGAACTTCGCGGCTAAGGTCGACCTCCTCGCGGACAACATGGCGGTCGGTCTCGCAGGGGACTCGACCGGAGACGAGAACGCTGAGTGGTTCCGCCGTGGACATGAACTGTGGCTGCCGTTGAACCCTGCCCTCGCGTGCGACTACACGCGCTGGGACATCGCAACGGAGACCAACTCGCCGGCAATCGCCTTGCAGACGAGCACGGGCTCGCTTGTTGTTGCTGCTGAGGACTCGTTCTCGAGGACCGCAGCCGACCTCATCGGATCTGGGTCGCCCGAGGCTGGCAACAGTTGGTCGGGCGAGACGGGGAAGTTCTCTGTCGATGGTTCCGCGGCGGTCGTCACTGCAGCGCCGGGAAACGTGCAGGCAGTCGGAACCGTCCAGGGTGGCGATCGCCTCAGCACGTGGAGCGTGACCGTTGACACGAACGCGAAAGCTGTCGGCGGCGTACTCAACCTGCATGCGGGTGCGAGCGCAAGCAACCGAGTTTGGGTGTATATCTCCATCGCTGCATCCGGGGCAGTCACATGGGGCATTCAGAAGCAGATCGCTGGCGTCTTCGCTAACGTCGTCAATGGAACAGGGACGCCGCTCACAGCATCATCGGTTCAGACCGTTCCTGTGACACTCCGTCTCAATGGCACAACCGTGACCGCCACCCTGAACGGGGTCAGCGTCACGGCGACACTTTCCGCAGGTGACGTGTCAGCCCTCGCGACGGCGACCAACACCTACATCACGACTACCGGTGCTGGCGCGGTCGGATGGAAGATCGAATCGGTGAAGGTCGTCGTGACGGTCGCGCCTAAGAAGCTGACGATCTACAACGCCTCGAAGGCAGGATCGACGCTGGATTACCAGGCCGCTCACATCGCCGCGATGTTCCCCGCACCGCTTGACCTGTTGTTCATCTCGTCCTGCCACAACTACGGAAGCGACAGCGCGGAGGTCTACCTGACCAAGGTCCTTACCTTCATCGATGCGTTCCGTGCCATCCACCCCGAAACAGGAATCGTCGTCGTTGCACAAAACCCGGAGTTTCCGCCGAATGCTACGCACGAGGCTCACCGGAAGCGCCTGGCCAGTCTCCGAGGCTTTGCCAAGCGGCATAACTTCGGCTACCTTCCCGCCGCTGAGGCGTTCCAGAAGCGTCCGGATGGCGGCGTGGCTGCGGTTCGCGTGGACGGGGTGCATCCCAAGGCAGCCTTCGAGCTCGCCGACCCAAACAATGGCTCATACATCTGGGCCGCTGCGCTCCGGGACTGGTATACGAAACTGTCGCTCCTAGTGTAGATGCGACAAACGCCCCTCGCGGGCCTCCGTAGAGGCCCGCGAGGGGCGTTTTGTCGTTCTATCCAAGGATGTTCCGCAGCGCTTCGATCGTCTTGTCAGCAAGGTACCGGTGCCCAGCGGTGCTTGGGTGACCTGCCGCAGTCTCGTCGATGACGGATTGATAGTTCTCCGCTGTGATCCAGTTCTCGGCGATGGGGGAGACGTAGTGGATGCCAGCGGAGCGGGCGGCTCCGCGAAGATCATTATCGACCGAGGAGAGGTTCGCCTCTACTGGCAGGGCAGAGGGTGCCGGGCCAAGGAGGACGATCTGCGTCGTCGGGTACTTCGACCGGACAGCTGCGAGCGTGGCGTCGATCGCCTCGCCAAGCGTGCTCTGGTCTTGGAATGCATCGTTGATGCCGCCCTGCATGATGAACAGAGATGGCTCGGCGTCGGGTAGCTCGGCGATCCGCTGCGCGTATGTACCTTCAGCATTCGGGCCTGCATTCAGATAGCCAGTTCCCGAGACTCCACGCACTGACGTCTCCCATCCCATGTCCGCGCCGGTGAGGTAGGCGTAACCCTCGGAGGACGGTGTGGCGGCGTACCCTGCTGTCCATGAATCACCGAAGATGATGACGCTCGCACCTGCTGGCGCGTTGATGGGAGGCAGCGCCGGGTCGGTGTTAGCCGTACCGAAGCTCGGGATGGGGCGCTGCTCGCCGTTCGAGGCGACCGTGCGAGTGTTGCCGAGGGCTATCCCGGTGAGTGCGACCGCCGCGACCGCCAATAGCGCTAGGAATATGTACTTCACGTTGGCGTCGAACCATGATGCAGGCGTGTGGCGTCGGCGTTTCCCCATGCGACGAATCCTAGCCCCGCGACGCGGTCAGATGCGCCGCCGCTGCACTCCGTCGCCGTCGATCCCGTTCGGTGGCCCGTCACGCCCGTCACGCTTCGTTGGCAGGTCGTACCGCACGAAATCATCCGCCTCAGCTAGTGACCCCTTCGTCCCCATCAGCACCCGCGCACCCGCATCCAACGCCCAACGCGACACGAAGAACACATCCTCACCACGACCGTCACGGCGACGTTGGATGATCGCCTTCGGATTCACCGGGTCGTTGCGCATCACCAACCACGTGTCCTGGTCGTAACGGATCGGATTCGGACGAGTCACACGCGCCCGATCGTGTTGACCGCGATAAAGATGATGAGGGCGATCAGGATGAGGCCGGCGACACTGCCGATGATCTTCGTCGACAGGGGACGCTTACTCGATGGGTCAGTCATGGGTGGAGCCTAGCCGCGGGGGACGACATGCAGCCAGGGGCGCATCTATCCCGAGTTGCACGAAAAGCTACTTTCAGTGAATCGGATACACGCACGGATACACCGGGACGTTTTGCACCGCTCACCTGGGAGAATGAATAAGGCCCCAATCTCAGTAGAAGCCTGAGAGAGGGGCCAGTGGCTCCGACGGGCGTCGATCCCGTGACCTCACGATTTTCAGTCGTGCGCTCTACC
This sequence comes from Plantibacter sp. H53, assembly GCF_001650455.1. Lineage (NCBI taxonomy): Bacteria > Bacillati > Actinomycetota > Actinomycetes > Micrococcales > Microbacteriaceae > Plantibacter > Plantibacter sp. H53. The sequence continues at coordinate 94,050 of NZ_LWCT01000004.1, read as the reverse complement.
AACTGAGCTACAGAGCCGAGTACATCAGCTGCACGAACGGCGACGATGTCTCAAAAGCAGAAGCCCTCCCTTGCGAGAGGGCTTCCGACCTTTTGCGACCCTGACGGGACTTGAACCCGCGACCTCCGCCGTGACAGGGCGGCACGCTAACCAACTGCGCTACAGGGCCATACATGTTGAATTGCTGGTGATACGAACTGCGGTGATGCTGGTGTTCCTCGGTGCTTCTCGCAGTCGCGCAGACTCACTATACCTGAATCCGAGCGGCTGTTTTTCCAGTAGTCGGTGGTGACCCCAACGGGATTCGAACCCGTGCTGCCGCCGTGAAAGGGCGGTGTCCTAGGCCGCTAAACGATAGGGCCGCGAAGCCCTGAAGCTTCATGACTACCGAGCGACAAGCATACGGATGAAACCGCCGAATCCAAAATCGGGTTCGCGGAGCTGCGGTCGGCACTCCATGCCGGATGTGGCGACAGGCGCCGAATGACCACTGCACGGCCCCCGGCCGGGGTTAGCCTCTGGCGTGGACCACTCCCGGATGCCGCGGCCGACGGGGGTGTCTGCAGCCAGTCCCGACCCCCGTCGGGCTAGCGTGGACAGTGGTACCGATGTGACCGATGTGACTGCAGCGAACCGAGATGGGCCCCTACTTCATGAGCAAGAAGCTTGCCGGCGCTTGGCGCCGAAGCCGGACGACCAACGCCGGATCGGCGTCCTCCGTGCGGTGGCGAGGACGCCTCACCGCCGCCATCGTCATGTCGCTCGCGATCGTCGGCTCGTTCGGCGTCGCCGGTCCGGCGTCAGCAGCCGACTACCCCTCGTGGGATGACGTCCAGGCCGCGAAGGGCAACGAGGCCGCCAAGGCCGCCGAAGTCACGAACATCAAGAACTTCATCGTCCAGCTGCAGGACGAACTGCAGGTCGCCCAGGACGAGGCCGAGAAACGCGGTACGGAGTTCCAGGCCGCTGAGGAGGCCTTCTTCGAGGCCGACGCCCGGGCCACCGCGATCCAGTCGCAGGCCGACGCCAAGACGACCGAGGCCGACACCGCCACGAAGCAGGCCGGTCGGGTCGCCTCGCAGCTCTACCGATCCGGCGGCGCCGACCTCAGCCTGAGCCTCTTCCTCGACGGCGAGAGCAAGGGCGCGACCGACCTCCTGTCCAAGCTCGGCAATATGAACCAGGTCGCCGAGCACAGCAACGGCGTCTACGAGCAGGCGGTCGCCGCACGCAACACCGCGGCTGCGCTCGGTGAACAGGCCGGTGTCGCCCGCGACGAGCGCGAGTCCCTGCGTCAGGCCGCCCAGGTGGCGATGGAGGCAGCACAGGCGGCTGCGTCCGCGGCAGCCGACAAACTGGAGCAGAACCAGGAACTGATCGTCACACTCAACGCCCAGCTCAGCGCTTTGCAGGACTCCACGGCGAAGACCGTCAAGGACTACGAGGCGGGCGTCGCGGCCGCGAAGGCGAAGGCCGCGGCCGAAGCCGCCGCGCGGGGACAGAGCGCCGACGGCGGTCAGCTCAGCAGCCAGGGCTGGGCTATCCCGGCCTCCGGCAGCATCTCGGGCACCTACGGCTACCGCGACCCGATCTCCACCGGCGGCGGCAGCTCGGGCAGCTTCCACCGCGGCACCGACATCGCGGGCGGCTGCGGGATCCCGATCTACGCGGCGACCGGGGGCACCGTCAGCTACGCCGGCTGGTACGGCACCTACGGCAACTTCATCCTCATCGAGCACGGGGCCGGCGTCTCGACCGGCTACGCACACATCGTGAACGGTGGCATCCAGGTCGCTGTCGGCAGTCAGGTCTCCGCCGGACAGGTCATCGCCTACGTCGGCACGACCGGTGCCTCGACCGGCTGCCACCTGCACTTCGAGGTCCGCATCAACGGCAGCGCGATCGACGCGCAGCCGTTCATGGCCGACCGCGGTGCGCCGCTCGGCTGATCGAGCACCTCGACCCGCACGACGAAGCGGCCGACACCCGAGGGTGCCGGCCGCTTCGTCATGCGGGGTGCGGAGGTCCGCAGGGGGTCAGTGACCCTCCGCCTTGAGCTTGTCGAAGCCCGCGAGGATGATCTTCTCGGCCGCAGCGGCGTCGCCCCAGCCGTCGATCCGCGCCCACTTGCCGGGCTCGGTGTCCTTGTAGTGGACGAAGAAGTGCTCGATCTCGTCGCGCGTCGCCTGCGGGATGTCGTTCAGGTCCTGGATGTGCGACCAGCGCGGGTCCTTGTACTGCACGGCGATGACCTTGTCGTCGCCGCCGCCGTCGTCCGTCATGTGCAGCACACCGACGGGGCGGACCTTGATGCCGACGCCCGGGAAGGTCGGGAAGTCGAGCAGGACCAGGACGTCGACCGGGTCGCCGTCCTCGCCGAGGGTGTTCTCGAAGAAGCCGTAGTCGGCGGGGTAGACGAAGCTCGTGAACAGGACGCGGTCCAGGAAGACCCGACCGGTCTCGTGGTCGATCTCGTACTTGTTGCGGCTGCCCCGCGGGATCTCGATGACGGCGTCGTACTCGGCCATAAGCCTGCTCCTTGCGCGGTTGGATGACGTGGAGTCGGCGCGGTCGCCGACGAGGACCAACCATAACCGATGCGTCCCGGAGCGAACGGTGTGGGGAGGCGCTCGGCGCGGTGCAATAGCGTGGTCCGCGTGAACGACGTCCGACCCCCGCTCCACCCGTCCGTCGCCGCCCTGCGGAAGGCGGTGCGCGATGCGATCGCGGGCACGGCGCCAGCGGCGTCACGTGACGTCGCCGGTGCCGACCTGCTCGTCGCGCTGAGCGGTGGTGCCGACTCGCTCGCGCTCGCCGCCGCGACCGCGTTCGAAGCCGGAAAGGTCGGTCTACGGGCCGGCGCCGTGATCGTCGACCACGGATTGCAAGCGGGCTCGGCCGACGTCGCGGCGCGTGCCGCGGACCAGGCGCGTGCCCTGGGGCTCGACCCCGTCCTCGTCCGCGTCGTCGAGGTGGGCTCCGAGGGTGGACCGGAGGCCGCGGCACGGGCGGCCCGGTACACCGCGCTCGACGCCGCCCGGGTCGAGGTCGGTGCGTCCCTGGTGCTGCTCGCGCACACCCTCGACGACCAGGCGGAGACCGTGCTCCTCGGCCTCGCTCGCGGGTCGGGCACGGGTAGCCTGCAGGGCATGGCGCCCGTCTCCGGTCCACTTCTCCGGCCACTGCTCGGGATCCGACGCTCCCAGACCCGCGAGGCGTGCGCGTCCGAAGGACTCGAACCGTGGCACGACCCGCACAACACCGACGACGCCTACGCGCGGGTCCGGGTCCGGGAACGGGTCCTGCCGGTGCTCGAGGCGGAGCTCGGACCGGGGATCGCCGAGGCCCTCGCCCGCACCGCCGACGCCGCCCGGGAGGATGCGGACGCCTTCGAGGAGATGATCGAGGAGACCATCGAGGAGCTCGTCGAGCACGCTGAGGCCGGGATCTCCGTCAGCGCCGGGGCACTCGCCGCCAATCCGGCGGCGCTCCGCCAGAGGATCATCCGGTACATCGTGCAGAGCGAGTTCGGCGTCTCGCTCACGAGGTCGCAGACGATCGAGGTCGCGCGGCTCGTCACCGACTGGACCGGTCAGGGTCCGATCGACCTGCCCGGCCTGACGGCGTCCCGGCACGCGGGACGCATCGTCTTCGCGGCCCGCTGATCACGGCGCTCCCGAGCAGGAGGCGCACGGGCGTCCGGGTCATCTCGCATACACTCGACGCATGGAGCAGAGCGACATTTCCGACGACCTCACGACCATCCTCGTCACCGAGCAGGAGATCCGCGACAAGCTCGCCGAACTCGCCCGGCAGATCGAGACCGACTACGCCGGGAAGGACGTCCTGCTCGTCGGCGTGCTGAAGGGCGCGGTCATGGTCATGGCCGACCTCGCGCGCGAACTCCGCATCCCGCTCTCGATGGACTGGATGGCGGTCAGCTCCTACGGCGCCGGCACGAAGTCGAGCGGTGTCGTCCAGATCCGCAAGGACCTCGACGCGGACCTCACCGGCCGCCACGTCCTGATCGTCGAGGACATCATCGACTCCGGCCTCACCCTCTCCTGGCTGCTCGAGAACTTCGCCTCGCGCGGAGCCGCGTCCATCGAGGTCTGCGCGCTCCTCCGCAAGCCCGAGGCCGCCAAGGTGCACGTCGAGTGCAAGTACGTCGGTTTCGACATCCCGAACGACTTCGTCGTCGGGTACGGCCTCGACTTCGACGAGAAGTACCGCAACCTCCGCGACGTCGGCGTCCTCGCCCCGCACGTCTACGCCTGAACCACTCCACCGACCTCACACCGCACCCCCGTTAAGCCCACGGCAAACACAGGGGAGGCATCCAGCGGCGAGGGGGTAGCCTGATTCGCGACGCGGCTCCGCCCGTCGACCCCTCCTGCAGAAAGGGAACGGGCCAGCCCCGGCCTCTCAACTTATGAACGTCAAGCGTCTCTTCAAGGGTCCCATCCCGTACCTCATCATCGCCGCCCTGGTCTTCTGGATCGGCATCAGCCTGATGAGCATGAACGGCTTCCGTGAGGTCTCCACGCAAGAGGGTCTCGCCTTCCTCGAGAAGGGGCAGGTCAAGGAGGCCGTCATCACCGACGGCGACCAGCGCGTCGACCTCACGCTGACGAAGGCCGACGACGAGTTCGGCAAGCAGGTGCAGTTCTACTACGTCGGCGCCCGTGCGGCCGACGTGGTCGAGGCCGTCGACGCCGCAGACCCGTCCGGTGGCTACAACGACAAGGTGCCCCAGCCGAGCTGGCTCCTGTCGATGCTCGGACTCCTCCTCCCGCTGCTCCTCATCGGTGTCTTCTTCTGGCTGATGCTCTCCGGCATGCAGGGTGGCGGCAACAAGGTCATGCAGTTCGGAAAGTCCAAGGCGAAGCTCGTCTCGAAGGAGTCGCCGAAGGTGACCTTCGACGACGTCGCCGGTGCCGACGAGGCGATCGAGGAGCTCGAGGAGATCAAGGACTTCCTCAAGGAGCCCGCGAAGTTCCAGGCCGTCGGCGCGCGCATCCCGAAGGGCGTCCTGCTGTACGGCCCTCCTGGAACGGGCAAGACGCTCCTCGCCCGCGCCGTCGCCGGTGAAGCCGGTGTGCCGTTCTACTCGATCTCCGGTTCCGACTTCGTCGAGATGTTCGTCGGTGTCGGTGCGAGCCGCGTCCGCGACCTCTTCCAGCAGGCCAAGGAGAACTCGCCCGCGATCATCTTCGTCGACGAGATCGACGCCGTCGGTCGTCACCGCGGCGCCGGCATGGGCGGCGGTCACGATGAGCGCGAGCAGACCCTCAACCAGCTGCTCGTCGAGATGGACGGCTTCGACGTCAAGACGAACGTCATCCTGATCGCCGCGACCAACCGCCCCGACATCCTCGACCCCGCGCTGCTGCGCCCGGGCCGCTTCGACCGCCAGATCGGCGTCGACGCCCCCGACCTCGCCGGCCGCAAGAAGATCCTCGAGGTGCACGGCAAGGGCAAGCCGCTCGCCGCGAGCGTCGACCTCGAGGTCGTCGCCCGCAAGTCGCCCGGTTTCACCGGTGCCGACCTCGCCAACGTCCTCAACGAGGCCGCACTGCTCACGGCGCGCTCCAACGCCCAGCTGATCGACAACCGCGCACTCGACGAGGCCATCGACCGCGTCATCGCCGGTCCGCAGCGCCGCACGCGCGTCATGCGCGAGCAGGAGAAGCTCATCACCGCGTACCACGAGGGCGGGCACGCGCTCGCTGCAGCGGCGATGAACAACACCGACCCCGTCACGAAGGTCACGATCCTTCCGCGCGGCCGTGCCCTCGGTTACACGATGGTGCTCCCTCTCGAAGACAAGTACTCCGTCACGCGCAACGAGCTGCTCGACCAGCTCGCCTACGCGATGGGCGGCCGTGTCGCCGAGGAGCTCGTGTTCCACGACCCGACCACGGGCGCGTCGAACGACATCGAGAAGGCGACAGGTATCGCCCGCAAGATGGTCACCGAGTACGGCATGACCACCGACGTCGGTGCCGTCAAGCTCGGGCAGTCGTCGGGCGAGATGTTCCTCGGCCGCGACATGGGCCACCAGCGCGACTACTCGGAGGAGATCGCGCAGCGGGTCGACGCCCAGGTCCGCGAGCTCATCGAGGCCGCGCACGACGAAGCCTGGCAGGTCATCACGACCAACCGGGCCGTGCTCGACCGCCTCGCCGCCGAGCTGATGGAGAAGGAGACCCTCGACCACGTCCAGCTGGCCGAGATCTTCAAGGACGTCAAGAAGCTCCCGCCGCGCCCCGTCTGGCTGTCCAGCAAGAAGCGCCCCGTCGGGTCGGGTTCGGCCGTCGGTTCCGCATCGTTCACCGCACCCATCGACTCCGGTGCGGCTGACGGCGGCGTGAGCTCCGAGCCCGAGCCCGAGGCTCCCGCGAAGCCCAAGCGCACCCGCGCGACGAAGCCGCGACCGGCGACCGCCTAGCCCGCATGACCCACGGCGAGCACACCGCGGACGACGCGGTCGCAGCCGCGCAGGCCGAGCCCGATCAGGGCTCGGTCTCGCGGTCGTCGGTGGACCGCGAACGGATCGCCGCAGCGGTCCTCGAGATCCTCGAGGCGATCGGCGAGGACCCCTCCCGCGACGGCCTCGCCGACACCCCCTCGCGCGTCGCCGATGCGTACGCGGAGTTCTTCGGCGGCGTCGGCCAGGACGCCGGCGTGCACCTGGCCCGCCCCATCCCGATCGAGGAGGGCGCGACCAGTGATGTCGTGCTCGTCCGGGACATCGCCTTCCGTTCCGTGTGCGAGCACCATCTGCTCCCGTTCCTCGGCACGGCGCACATCGCCTACCTGCCTGACGAACTCGTCATCGGCCTCGGTGCCCTGCCGAAGCTCGTCGACACACTCGCCTCGCGCCCGCAGGTCCAGGAGCGGCTGAGCGAGCAGATCGCGGACACCCTCGTCGAGCGGCTCGCGCCTCGCGGCGTCCTCGTCGTGCTCCAGGCCGCGCACGGCTGCGTCTCGATGCGCGGATCGCGCCAGCTGTCGAGCACCACCGTCACCATCGCCAGCCGTGGAGCCCTGGCCGATCCGGCCGCGCGGGCCGAGCTGATGGTCCTGATCGGCGCGTCCGCCGACCAGGCGGGGTGATCGCATGTTCCAGATCATGGGCGTCGTCAACGTCACCCCCGACTCGTTCAGCGACGGCGGCCGGTACCTCGACGTCGACGACGCCGTCGCCCACGGGCTCGAGCTCATCGCGGCCGGCGCCACCATCATCGACGTCGGCGGCGAATCGACGCGGCCCGGTGCCGCCCGGGTCGACACCCGCGAGGAGCAGCACCGGGTCGCACCCGTCATCGCGGCGTTGGCCGCCGCTGGTGCGCGAGTGAGTATCGACACGATGAACGCGGACACCGCCCGTGCCGCGGCCGACGCCGGTGCCTCGATCATCAACGACGTCTCCGGTGGCCTCGCCGACGACCGGATGCCGGGCGTGATGGCGGCGTCCGGGCTCGACTGCGTCATCAGCCACTGGCGCGGGCACTCGGCCGACATGGCGAGCCGCGCAACGTACACCGACGCGGCGGTCGACGTCGCTCGGGAACTCGACGACCGGGTGACGACCCTCCGCGGTCAGGGCGTCGACCCCGGCCGGATCGTCGTCGATCCGGGCCTCGGGTTCTCCAAGCACGCCGAGCACAACTGGCGCATCCTCGCCCGACTCGACCTGCTGCGCGAGCTCGGGTACCCGGTGCTGGTGGGCGCGTCCCGCAAACGGTTCATCGGAGCGCTCCTCCCCGAGGACGCCCCGATGGAGGCGCGCGATCTGCCGAGCGCCGTGGTGAGCGTGCTGGCCGCGCAGGCCGGAGCCTGGGGTGTGCGCGTCCACGACGTCGCCGCCACCAGACTCGCTCTCGATACCCTCGATGCATGGCAAGGTGGAGCCGATGACTGATTCGATCACCCTCACGGGCCTGCGGGCGTTCGCGCACCACGGCGTCTTCGACTTCGAGCGCGAGGCCGGACAGGAGTTCGTCATCGACGTCACCGTGTCGCTGGACCTCCGCCCGGCCGCCGGCGGCGACGAGCTCGGCGCGACCATGCACTACGGGGAGCTCGCCGAAGCGGTCGTGGCGGCCGTCGAGCGCGACCCGGTCGATCTCATCGAGACCGTGGCCGAGCGCATCGCCGACGTGGTGCTCGCGAACGAGCGCGCGGAAGCGGTCCGGGTCACCGTGCACAAACCGAGCGCCCCGATCACGGTGCCCTTCGCGGACGTGGCGGTGACGATCGAGCGCACCCAGGCCGACCGTACTGCGACCGGGCGGGCCGTCTGATGGTCTCGCGCACACCGATCCACGACCCCGCCCGTCGGCCCGGACCGCCGAAGCCTCGTGCCGTCTGGGCCGTCGTGGCCATCGGGGCCAACCTGGGGGACCGCCGCGCGACGATCGCACAGTCGGTGGAAGACCTCGCCGTCGTCGACGGGGTGCTCGAGGTGCGCCCGTCGCCGCTCGTCTCGAGCGCGGCCGTCAAGCCTGCCGGCGTCGACGAGTCGGCTCCGGCCTACCTCAACGGTGTCGCGGCCGTCCGCACCCGCCTCCAGCCGCACGCGCTCCTCGACGAACTCCAGCGGATCGAACTCGCGCACGGCCGCGTCCGCGAGGAGCGCTGGGGCGACCGGACGCTCGACCTCGACCTCATCGCCTACGACGACGAGACGATCGACGACGATCGCCTGACGGTCCCGCACCCGCGAGCCGCCGAGCGCGGATTCGTCGTCGTGCCCTGGCTGCTCCTCGACCCCGACGCGACGCTGCCCGGCGTCGGCCGCCTCGACACCCTTGCGGCCGCAAAGGACGGCTCCGTGGTCCCCGACGACGGCACGCACCCGTGAGCCGCACCACCGCGACACCGCTCATCGTCCTCGCCGGGGTGGGCGTCGTCGTCGGCTTCCTCGTCGAGGTCGCGATGGTCTCCGGCGGACGCGCGTCGATCATCCCACCCGTCACCCTCGCGGTCTCGCTCGTGGCGGTCGCGATCATCCTCATCGCCCTGTCCTGGCCGATCCGCCGCAGCACGACCGGTCGCGCCACCCGCCGGATCGATCCGTTCCGCGCCATGCGGGTCGCCGCGCTCGCGAAGGCCTCGAGCCATGCCGGCTCCCTGGTGGCCGGGGCGACCGTCGGGATCCTGCTCTTCGTCCTGACCCGCCCGATCCTGCCCGCGATAGGCTCGTTGTGGCTGGTGATCGCGTCCATCGTGGGATCGGTCGCACTCGTCGTCGCCGCCTTGGTGGCCGAGTGGTTCTGCACCGTTCCGAAGGATGATGATGACGACGCCGCACCCGGGGGAGCCCCGTCCCACACCTGACCAGCCCGCCGAACGGCCGCTGATCGAGACGCCGCTGGAGGAGCTGTCGTCGCCGGAGGCGGACCAGGTCGGCCCTGCGGAGCAGAGCGGCAAGCGGCTGGAACTGCCCGATGCCGAGTGGCGCCGCGTGAGTCGCAAGCTCATCGCCGTCGAGTTCATCTCCGAGGGCGCCGGCCTCGTGCTCGTCACGGCGGCCGTGGTCTTCGTCGCGCTCGTCTGGGACTGGACCTGGATCTGGTGGCCGTTCGCCGCGTTCGCCGTGATCTCCCTGATCGCCGCGGCATTCATCCCGCGCCGGATCCGATCGATCGGGTACCAGCTGCGCGCGGACGACCTGTTGTTCCGCCGGGGGATCATGTGGCAGCGCTTCGTCGCCGTGCCCTACGGGCGCATGCAGCTCGTCGACATCAACCGCGGGCCCCTCTCGCGGGCGTTCGGCCTCGCCGACCTCAAGTTCGTGACCGCCTCCGCCTCGACCGGTGTGGTGATCAACGGGTTGCCGGAAGCCGAGGCCGAGGGGCTGCGCGACCACCTCGTCGCCGTGGCGGAGAGTCGGCGGACCGGACTGTGAGCGAGCACCAGGCGGCAGGACCGCCGGAGCGGTTCGAGGCTCCGGCCGCGGGTCCTCGGGTGAAGCCGACGGCCGAGGCGATCGTCCCACGGGTGGCCGGACAGAGTCTCGTCGACGGACAGTGGCACCGGCTGCATCCGGCGACGCCGTTGCTCCGAGGTGGGATCGCGTTCGTCGCCATCCTCGGCATCGTCATCGCGAACCTCCGCGAGCGACTCATCGAGTTCTTCATCCCCGCTCCCGGGATGGAGCAGCCGACCGACCCGATCGACTACATCCTCAACCACGGCTTCGTCGGGTGGGTGCTCCTCGCGATCGCCGTCGGGCTCATCGTGGTGATCGCCGTGTTCTGGTTCTCCTGGCGCATGCACACCTTCCGGGTCACCGACGAGGCGGTGGAGGTGCGCAGCGGGATCCTGTTCCGCACGAACCGCAAAGCCAAGCTCGACCGCATCCAGGGCGTCTCGATCGAGAAGCCGCTCCTCGCCAGGCTCATCGGGGCCTCGCGCATCAACGTGAGCGTCGCGGGCCAGGACGCGAACGTCAAACTCGAGTACCTGTACGGTGTCGACGCCGACGGCCTCCGCCGGGACGTGCTCACGCTCGCGAGCGGGGTGAAGCTCGCCGAACGCCGGCAGTCCGCAGCAGCCGTCGACCCGGCCGACCCGACCCTGCCGCCGCAATCGGCGCCCGACGGCGCCGGCGGGGTGTCCCGGTTCGTCACCGAGCGCGTCGACGACTTCATCTCGCCCGAACTCGACCCGGAGGAGGCGGTGCCGGACTCCGTCGTGCGCCTGACGCTCGGGCGCCTGGTCGGGTCCACGCTGCTCAGCCCGTTCACCGTGATCGTCCTGATCTCGGTCGTGGTCGGTGTCGTGCTCCTCGTCAACGGCCTGGACTGGGCCTGGTTCTGGCTCGTCCCCATGGTGCTGAGTCTCGGGGCCTTCGTCTGGTCGAGCGTGACGAAGTCGTTGCGCTACAGCATCGCCGCGACACCCTCGGGCGTCCGCATCGGCTTCGGGCTCTTCTCGACGACCAACGACACCGTCCCGCCCGGCCGGATCCACGCGATCGAGGTGTCGCAGCCCATCATCTGGCGCCCGTTCGGCTGGTGGCGGGTTCGGATCAACAAGGCCGGCCTGTCCCTGGAGCAGGCCGCTCGCGGTGCGACGAGCAATACGGTGTTGCCGGTCGGGTCGCTCGTGGACGCCGCGCAGGTCGTGGAGTTGATGCTCGCGGGCCGCATCGACGGCAGCGCCTGGGCGCCCCTGCAATCGGCCCTCGCCACACGCGACGGCGTCGGTTTCGTGGGCTCGCCCCGTCGCTCGCGATGGATCAACTGGTTCTCCTGGCGTCGTACCGGCTACGCCCTGCGGGACGGGATGCTGCTGTTCCGGCAGGGGGTGGTCTGGCGCAAACTCCACATCCTCCCGCTTGCACGCCTGCAGAGCATCCGGATCGACCAGGGGCCGCTCCTGCGCGCGCTCGACCTCGCCTCCGCGACCGCGCACACGGTCCCCGGCCCGGTGATCGCCAAGCTTCCGGCCATGGCCCGCGACGAGGCGGTGCGGATGTTCGACGCGGCGTCGGCGGCGATCGTGGTCGCACAGTCGAACGATCGCAGCCACCGGTGGGCGAGTTTCGACCCTGAGCACCAGCCGTCCGAGGCGCAGGCGACGGCCCCCTACCTCGATGAGCCGACGGCGCAGTCCGCGTCGGCGACGCGGCCGGACGCCGAGCCGTGGCAGGAGCAGCGGCCGACTCCGTCCGTCTCGCTCCCGACGACCGACCACGACCGGAGGACCACGTGAGCGCGGAACGACGGAGCGCCAGACTCGGCATCGGGATCATCGGGAGTGGTCGCGTCGGCCCGGTCATCGGAGCGGCGCTCGGGGGAGCCGGACACGCGATCGTCGGCATCACCGCGGTGTCGGAGGAGAGCCTCGAACGGGCGAACGCCCTGTTGCCGGACGTCCCGGTGCTCGATCCGACCGAGGTGGTCGAGCGGAGTGAACTCGTCGTCATCGCCGTACCGGATGCGCAACTCGCGTCGTTGGTCGAAGGGCTCGCGGCGGTCGGTGCGTGGCAGCCGGGTCAGCTCGTCGCCCACACCTCGGCTCGGTTCGGGACCGCAGTCCTCGCTCCCGCCGCGAAGGCCGGCGCCATCCCGTTGGCATTGCACCCCGCGATGGTGTTCACCGGGACGAGCCTCGACCTCGCCCGGCTCCACGAGACGTCGTTCGCCGTGACCGCACCGGCCCCGGTCCAACCGATCGGGCAGGCGCTCGTGGTCGAGATGGGCGCGGAGCCCGTGATCATCGCCGAGGCCGATCGAGCGGCCTACGCCGAAGCTGTGGAGACGGCCGCGAGCTTCTCCCGCGCGGTCGTGCAGCAGGCGACGGGTCTGCTCCAGGACATCGGCGTGGAGAACGCCGGCGGCTTCCTGTCGTCGCTCGTGCGCTCGTCCGTCGACGAGGCCCTGCGCGGTGCGACCACGCCCGACGTCGACGAGCTGCTCTAGCCGGGTGCACGGACCACCGCCCGCCCACCCGAGTCGGGGCAGGCGGGCGGATCCGAGTCAGCCGACCCGTGTCAGCGGCTGCGGCGGCGTCGGATCAGCGCGTCGATCGCGAGTCGGCCCGGGCCCGCGAGGGTGAGCGCGAGCGACGCGAGTGCGAGCAGCATGACGTACTCGAAGCCGCCGTCGGCGGCGTAGAACCCCGCCGGCAGATGCACGAGCACCATCGCCACGGCCATCGTCACCGCGAGCAGGGCTCCCACGATGCGCGTGCCGAGGCCGACGATGAGCAGCAGGCCACCGACCACCTCGAGACCGGCGACGACGACCGCCGCGACCTCGGGAGCCGGGATGCCCATGCCGCCGAACCCGGAGGCGACGCCCGGAATGGAGTCGACGAGGAACTTCTGGAGCCCGTGCGCGATGAAGACCACGCCGAGCGCCAGGCGCAGGAGGAGGAGACCGGCGTCGATCCCCGCCTGTCCGCGCGTCGCGGCGGGGGAGGCCGGGACCGGTGGGACGGTGGTGGCATCGCGGTGGTCGGTGTGCTGGTGGTCGGAGAGCGTCGTCATGACGAGCCTTTCGAGTTCGTTTCCGGCGTCGGTGCCCCCGATCGGGACTCCTGTCCTTCGAGCCAAGCACGGCCCGGGTACCCGGCGATGTCCTCCGAATGGTTGTTCGCAGACCCTTGTCAGGCCGTCGATAGCCGGTTCATAGGAAGCCGGCCGTGCGCACGGCGTGCACGGTCCCCGGTAAACTCCAGTGACCGCACGAGGAGAATCCCACCGCATGACTGACACGACGCCAGAGCCGATCGACGACGCAGCAGAGCAGGCAGAGCTCTCCGAGCAGAAGGCCGTCCGGCTCGCGAAGCGCCAGCGCCTCATCGACGAGGCGACGTCGGGTGCCGGTGGCGCCTACCCCGTCACCCTCCCCATCACCGACACGATCCCGGCGGTGCGTGCCCGCTTCGGCGACCTCCAGCCCGACGAGGCGACCGGCGTCACGGTCGGCGTCGCGGGCCGCGTCGTGCACCTGCGCAACACCGGCAAGCTCTGCTTCGCCAGCCTCCAGTCGGGCGACGGCAGCCGCATCCAGGCGATGGTGAGCCTCGCCAGCGTGGGCGACGAGCAGCTCGCGGCCTGGAAGGAGCTCGTCGACCTCGGCGACCACGTCTTCGTCTCCGGCGAGGTCATCTCCAGTCGTCGTGGCGAGCTGTCGATCATGGTGGCCGAGTGGACCATCGCGGCCAAGGCGATCCTGCCCCTGCCGAACCTCCACAACGAGCTCAACGAGGAGACGAGGGTCCGGAGCCGGTACCTCGACCTCATCGCCCGCGACCAGGCGCGCAAGAACGTGCTCGACCGGGCCAAGACGGTCGCGAGCCTCCGCCAGACCTTCACGGAGCGCGACTTCGTCGAGGTCGAGACGCCGATGCTCCAGGTCATGCACGGTGGAGCCTCGGCCCGCCCGTTCGTCACCCACTCGAACGCGTTCGACACCGAGCTCTACCTGCGCATCGCGCCCGAACTGTACTTGAAGCGCGCCGTCGTCGGCGGCATCGACCACGTCTACGAGATCAACCGCAACTTCCGCAACGAGGGCGCCGACTCCACGCACAGCCCCGAGTTCGCCATGCTCGAGGCGTACGAGGCCTACGGCGACTACGGCACCATGGCCGACCTCACGCAGACCCTCATCCAGAACGCCGCGCTCGCGACGAGCGGGAGCCACGTCGTGACCTGGGCCGACGGCACGCAGTTCGACCTCGGTGGCGAGTGGGACCGCATCTCGATGTTCGAGAGCCTGTCGGCCGCGGCGGGTGTCGAGATCACTCCGCAGACGCCGATCGAGGAACTCAAGGCGCTCGCTGAGCGTGAAGGCGTCGAGGTCCCGCACCCCATCCACGGCAAGTACGTCGAGGAGCTGTGGGAGCACTTCGTCAAGGGTGGCCTCGAGCGCCCGACCTTCGTCATGGACTTCCCCGTCGACACGAGCCCGCTCGTGCGCGCCCACCGCTCGATCGAGGGCGCCGTCGAGAAGTGGGACCTCTACGTCCGCGGCTTCGAGCTCGCCACCGGCTACTCCGAACTCGTCGACCCGGTCGTGCAGCGCGAACGGTTCATCGAGCAGGCGAAGCTCGCCGCACAGGGCGACGTCGAGGCCATGCGTCTCGACGAGGAGTTCCTGCGGGCGCTCGAGTTCGGGATGCCGCCGTCCGGCGGCATGGGGATGGGCATCGACCGTCTCCTCATGGCGCTCACCGGCCTCGGCATCCGCGAGACGATCCTCTTCCCCCTGGTCAAGTAGCTGCCGCCCGGCAGCACGACCACCGACAGTCAGGCGCGACGATGAGCATGATGGACCCCGGCGACCACCAGGACCCGAAGAAGCAGGGACCGACGACGGCGCGCATCACGATCTGGATCGTGGTCGGCGGGATCGGCCTGTACCTCGTCGTCAGCGGTCTGTGGGGCGCTCTCGCCGGAGGCTCCTGAGCCGGCTGCGCGCCCGTTCGGGATCGCGCCACCACGTCGTTCCGGTCGCTGAGCCAGCTCTCCGGTCCCTGAGCCTGTCGAAGGGCGGTACGATTGACGGGTGATCGAAGACTACTGGCTCAACGCGCTCTGGTCGCTGCTGCCCACCGTGGTCGTCGGCATCATCTTCTGGGTCGTCATGCGCGCCATCCTGCGGTCCGACCGCAACGAGCGCAAGGCGTACGCGCAGGTCGAGGCGGAGCAGCGCGCGAAGCTCGGTCTCCCGCCGGTCGAGCCCTCCGGCCCCCGCGAGGTCTGACCCGCACGTATCACGTGGCGAGGTCACCCCACAGCTGTCCGGCATGGTCAGTAGGCTGGAGCCTCGGCAGCTGAGCGGATGGGCGACATGACGATCGAGTTCTCCTGGAACTGGCTGGGCATCACGGCCCTCGTCCTGGACTTCATCATCCGTGTCGTCGCGGTGATCGTCGTCCCGCGCAACCGGCGCCCCACCGCGGGGATGGCCTGGCTGCTCGCGATCTTCCTCATCCCGTATATCGGTGTCATCGCCTTCCTCCTCATCGGGAACCCGAAACTGCCGCGGGCGCGCCGGCGGAAGCAGTACGACATCAACGTCTACATCCGCCAGACGACGCGCGACCTCGTCAAGGCGAACCTGACGTCGAACGCGCCGGCCTGGTTCCGCTCGGTCGTGACGCTCAACCGCAATCTCGGATCGATGCCGCTGCAGGGCGGGAACACCGCGAGTCTCATCGGTGACTACGAGGCATCACTCCACGCCATGGCCGAGGAGGTCGACCGCGCCGAGCAGTTCGTGCACGTCGAGTTCTACATCCTCACCTGCGACCGCACCACGAAGCCGTTCTTCGACGCCCTCGAGCGTGCGGTGGCCCGCGGCGTGACGGTCCGAGTGCTGCTCGACCACTTCGCGAGCTGGCGGACCCCCGACTACAAGCACACGCTGAAGCGCCTCACCACGATGGGTGCCCAGTGGGCGCTCATGCTGCCGCTCCAGCCGTTCAAGGGCAAGTTCCAGCGTCCCGACCTCCGGAACCACCGCAAGATGGTGATCGTCGACGGCGCGGTCGCCTACATGGGCTCGCAGAACATGATCGACCGGAGTTACAACAAGCCGGGCAACATCAAGCGTGGTCTCCAGTGGCAGGAGCTCATGACGCGGGTGGAGGGCCCCGGGGTCGCGGGGATCAACACGATCTTCCTGAGCGACTGGTACAGCGAGACGGGCGACGTCCTGTCCCACGAGGTCGGCCTGCTCGACGCCCGACCGGTGGGCGACCTCGAACTGCAGGTCGTACCGAGCGGGCCGGGGTTCGACGGCGACAACAACCTCAAGTTGTTCCTCACCCTCATCTACGCGGCGCAGCGGCGCATCGTCATCACGAGTCCGTACTTCGTACCCGACGAGTCGTTGCTCGCAGCGGTCACGACCGCCGTCCAGCGCGGTGTGCCGGTCGACCTGTTCGTCTCGGAGATCGGCGACCAGGCGATGGTGTGGCACGCGCAGCGCTCCTACTACGAGGCGCTCCTGCGGGCCGGCGTGCGGATCTTCCAGTACCCGGCGCCGTACATCCTCCACGCGAAGCACTTCACGATCGACGACGACGTCGCCGTGATCGGATCGAGCAACATGGACATGCGTTCCTTCGGCCTCAACCTGGAGGTCTCGCTGATGGTCCGCGGTCGCGAGTTCGTCCAGGAGATGCGGGGCGTCGAAGACGGATACCGGGAGATCAGCAAGGAGCTGACGCTCGCGGAATGGTTGAAGCAGCCGCTGCGGTCGACGGTGCTCGACAACCTCGCGAGGCTCACCTCCGCGCTCCAGTAGGCGTCACCCGTCGACGCACCGACGCCCCGATCATCCGACAGCTGCCCGTCTTCGTCCGGCCCTGTGGATATCCCAGATATCAGTCGACCACATTGTGTAACGTGTGACCGCCCCCTCTCGTCAAGAAGGTCGGACCCACGTGAACACCATCCTCTTCCGCAGGGCGCTCGGCGCCCTGTCCGTCGCCGCCGTGACCGGGGGCGCGCTGCTCCCGGCCGCGACGCCTGAACCCGCGGCCGCGCCGGCGCCCGAGATCGTCTCGGCCGCCACCGACGTCTCGGACCGGGCGCTCGGGCTTACCACCGTGCTCCAGCGGACCGCCACCGGCAGCGTCCCGTTCGACGCCGAGCCGGGGCCCGGGCTCGACGTCTCTCCGGACGACCCCGTGCTGCGTTCCCACGACGCGGTCACCTACACGATCGAGGTGCAGCTGCGCGGTGCCGCCGAGGACGACCGGGTGGTCGTCCGTCAGCGCCTACCCGAGGGACTCCGATGGCCGCCCGTCGCCCAGCTCCCGGGGTACTGTGCCGCGGGCTCGACCGTCAGCGACGATCGCTCGGTCGTCGACTGCGTGCGGACCGACGTCCTGCCGAACTCGGTGAGCGCGATCGACCTCACGGCCGTGCTCGCATCCTCCCCGCCGAACGGCACGGTCATCACCGCGCCGCAGAGCGGGATCGAGACCATCGCGATCGACGCGGCCGACGGCTCGGAGATCCGTGCCAGCACGACCGCACCCGATCTCGTCGTCAGCAGCGCTCCCCGCGTCAACGTGGGTGTGAAGCGCGGTCCGATCGTCGCCGACGTCACGGAGCGCGACGGCACGCGAGGCTGGTACGTCGCGCACGACACCGCCCTCTCGGTCACCGGGTTCGGCACCGACGAGGGCCGAGGCGCCCGAGGTTCCGGCAACGTGGTCGAAGACGTGACCTTCCGGATCGACCTCGGCGGGTACCCGGCCGGCACCCGCCTGGCCACGGTGAACCCCGAGGGGCGACCGGTCTCGAACAGCTGCCTCGTCGGCGCCTTCGACACCGCGGTCTTCCCGAAGGCCGGCGGCGGGGGCACCGACGCGGTCACGGACTCCGGGACCTGGTCCTGCGAACTCGAACCCGATGGTCGTTCCGCGCTCGTCACCATCAGCGGCGCCGATCTGAGCGGCGACCACATCCCGACCCGGTCCGCCTCGGGCGCCGCGATCACCGCGCAGGGTTACCTCGCGATCGGCCGGTTCGGCGTGTTCGTGCCGGAGTCCGCGGTGCCGTCGAACGGCTCCCTCCCGGTGCGGCTCGACCTCACCGACCTCGACGTCCGGGGTGTCACCGCCGACGGGACACCCCTCCCGAACGCCCCCGAACCGCTCGCCGACAACACGGCCAACGCGACGATCGCCCAGCGCACCGGTGGCGGCGAGCACACGACGCGCTACGTCGACCGCCGGACGGAGAACCGTCTGGTACCGGGGCAGAGCACGGCCGGCTCCGGAGACGGGCCCGTCGCCGGCGGACAACGCTTCGAACAGACGGTCGCCTGGAACAACACCACGACGAGCCCCCTCACGGGAGCGGTGCTCTGCGCGGTCTTCGACCCGGCCACGCAGCGCGTCGGTGAGCGTCCCGGAGGCGGTGCCCCGGCCGAGTCCCGGACCACCGGTGGGCCCGTGATCGTCGAGTACGGCACGACGCCGAGCGTCGACACGACGGCCGACGCGGATACCCGCCAGGCGCAGATGGACGCGACCACCTGTGAGGACGCCGACGACACCTGGGTCTCGGACCCGTCGCTCGTCGACACCGAGGACATCACCAGGGTCCGTCTCCGCCCGGTCGACGGTGTGCTCCCGCCCCGGACGGGCGTCACCCTGTGGGTACAGCTCCAGGCGGTGCAGGGCCTCGAGGTGGGTACCCGTCTCACCGAGACCTACAGTGTGAAGTCCTCCGGCAATGGGGAGGACCGTGAGTCGGCGAGCTCCTGGGTCGAGGACGGCTGGTGGCACGGACGGTATCGCGCCACCGACGACAACGCCCAGTACCCGCGAGGCGATCAGCTGGTCGCCGCGAACGCGGCGGTCGCTCTGAACAAGCGCGCGACCTCGCCCCAGGTCGCTCCCGGCGCACCGGCCCCCATCGCCGCCGGCTCCCCGATCACCTTCGAGGTCCGGCCGGAGATCGTCACGCCGGACGGCGTGGCCGACCGGGCTGCGGGTGTCACCGTCTCGGACTCCCTACCGGCCGGCTTCGTCTTCGACGCCGAATCCGCGACGCCGCCCGCGACGACCGCTGTGGCGCAGCCCGATGGGAGCACGCTCCTCACCTGGGACCTCGGTCGGATCAGGCAGGGCGCGGAGCCGGTGATCACCTACACCGCGATCTCGGATCGCTTCGTGGTGGGCCAGTTCCTCAATCGCGCGATCGTCGCGAGTCCCGACGACCCCGGATCGCTGTCGGACTTCCCGGCGGACGCCGGCAGACTCGACGCCCACTACTCCTGGCAGTCGATGGTGGTCAGCACCCCCTCGGGGCTGCAGATCGACAAGCACGTCGCCCGGTCCGTCGTCGAGTTCGGCGACGCGGTCGAGGTCGACGTCGTCTTCGGGAACATGAGCGCCGGGGCCGTGCAGCGCGAGGTCCGGATGATCGACGTCCTCCCGTACCCGGGCGACGAACGCGGCTCGACCGGGCAGGGCGTCCTGGCGGGTCCGGCCACGTCGGACGGAGCGGACCTCCGCTATACGGCGGCCCCCGGTGACGCGGTCGCGAGCCACGTCGACCCCGTCGTCGACGACGGCTTCGGCACCCTGCCGGACGGAGCACGGTGGTGCGCGGCGGACGAGTTCGGCACGACCGGGTGCCCGGCGTCCATCGCAGCGGCGACCGCGATCGAGGCCACCGTCGCCGAGCTCGCGCCGTTCGCGCCGGTGGTCGTCGACTACGAGCTGACGACCACCGGTGCCGCGGTCGACGCCCGGTTCGTGAACGACGCCGTCGTGCACTCCGCGACGCAATCGCTCGGCGCGCAATCGCCGCAGGTCGCGGCTCAGTTGGTGAGCTCGGCGCTCGGGGAACGCATCTGGTGGGATCTCGATGCGAACGGGCTCGACGACGACGGGCTCGACGGGACGCCGGGGCCTGGTGTCGCAGACGTCGAGCTCGAACTGATCGGCACCGACAAGCACGGTGAGCCCGTCACCCGGGCCGTCACGACCGACGCCGACGGGCGGTACCGGTTCGATGCGCTCCGCTCCGGTGCCTACCGGATCGACGTGCGACTCCCGGACGACCTGGTGGCCGATGCCACGTCGCCTCGGGTCGGCGACGACGATCTCCGGAACTCCGCGATCGACCCGGCGGAGTGGGTCATGCCGGACATCGTGATCGCGGACCCGTCGCCGAGCGGAGCCGACGGCGAGGATCTCCGTTGGAACGGTGGGCTCATCGCGACCGAGCCCGGGACCGGCCCGGATCCTGAGGGGCCGGGCGTGACGCCGGGTGGATCGGAGGGCTCGACCGGTCGGGACACCGCGAGTCCGCTCGCCGTCACCGGCGCCGGGCTCACGACCGGGGCACTGCTCGCGGCCGGCCTGCTCGTCGTCGCCGGCCTGCTCGTCTTGGCACTGCGGCGGACGCGACGGCTCGTCGCATCGGAGCAGCCGACGGACGGCCCGGTCACGACCGAGTGACGAGGCTGTGAGTCGGGCCGCGGGATCGATGTCCCGCGGCCCGACCCGGCTCCGAATGTCCGCAGAATCGACCCCGGGTCAGCGGGTGGGCGCTCCCTATACTGGGGTCAAGTCAGGCCCACGACGGCGTCGCCTGCTCCCGGTCGACCCTTCGCCTGACGCGATCGAAGGAGGCATCAGTGCACCACACCGATATTCCGACCCGCTCCGACATCGTCGAGCTCGCCACCGCTCGCGAGCCCGGCAGCGTGTCGATCATCCTCGCGACGAGCACCAACCCCTCGGATACGAGCCATATCCGCTTGGACCTCAAGAACCAGGTGAAGGTGGCGGTCGAGCAGCTGACGGCTGCGGGAGCAGACCGGGCGGCGATCGCGGCGTTCACGCAGACGGTCGACGACCTCCAGGAGGATCCGGACTTCCTCCGCTACCTGTCGTCGAGCCTCGCGCTCTACATCAGCCCGAGTCTCACGCGCTACTTCCGCGTGCCGAACATCCTCCAGTCCTGCACGGAGGTCTCGGACCGCTTCTTCATCAAGCCGTTGATGCGCGCGCTCACCTTCCCGCAGTCGGCCTACGTCCTGGCGCTCGCGCAGAGCGGTGTGCGACTCGTCGCGGTCTCGCGTGATCTCCCGGCCACGAGCATCGAACTCGAGGGTGTCCCCGCCGACGTGGCCGCAGCCGCGGGTGTCGACTCGATCCGGGGTCGCGGTTCCGACGGACGCAGCCCCCAGGGACGCATCCAGGGTTCCGAGGGACAGAAGGTCCGGATGCAGGAGTACGCGCAGGCGATCAACAAGGCGTTGTCGCCCGTGCTCGCCGGCTCGAAGGAGCCGCTCATCCTCGCAGGCGCCGAACCGATGACGGGGATCTTCCGGTCCGTCTCGAGTTACAAGCACCTCGTGAAGCCCGAGATCGAGGGCAACCAGCAGGAGCGCTCCGACGAGCAGCTCGCCGCAGCAGCCCGCCCGATCCTCGACGAGCTCTACGCCGCCGAACTGCACGCGCTGTGCGAGGAGTTCGGCACCCGCGCGTCGAATGGTCGTGCCGTGACCGACCTCGGCGACGTCGCACGTGCCGCGACGGCGAACGCGGTCGACACCCTGTTCGTCGACATCGACAGCAACCTGCCGGGCACGGTCGACGAGACCACCGGTGTCGTCACGCTCGCCGACGACGCCGACGCGACGAACTACGGCGTGATCGACGAGATCCTCCGCCGGGCGCTGCTCTCCGACGCCCGGATCCTCGCCGTCCGTGCCGACGACGTCCCCGGTGGGGGCGCCCTCGCGGCGACCGTCCGGTTCCCGGTCTGACCGAGCCGCGATCAGCCGACACCCGCAGCGCACGTGCCCGGTGCACGTGCGCTGCGGCGTTCCCGGTGGCCGCGCATCACGCCCACGGCGAACAGGGGCGAAGAGAGCTGCGGCGGTCGTTACGCTCCTACTAACGGCATCACCACCCTGCCCGGTGCCGGAGGAGAGTGATCATGTTCGAGAGATTCACCGACCGTGCGCGTCGTGTCGTCGTCCTGGCCCAGGAAGAGGCCAAGATGCTCAACCACAACTACATCGGGACCGAGCACATCCTGCTCGGCCTCATCCACGAGGGAGAAGGAGTCGCCGCCAAGGCGCTCGAGTCCCTCGGGATCTCCCTCGATGCCGTGCGCGAGCAGGTCACCGACATCATCGGCACCGGCCAGCAGCAGCCGACGGGACACATCCCGTTCACGCCGCGCGCCAAGAAGGTGCTGGAGCTGAGCCTGCGCGAAGCGCTGCAGCTCGGCCACAACTACATCGGCACGGAGCACATCCTGCTCGGCCTCATCCGCGAGGGCGAGGGCGTCGCAGCCCAGGTCCTCGTGAAGCTGGGCGCCGACCTCAACCGTGTGCGCCAGCAGGTCATCCAGCTGCTGTCCGGCTACCAGGGCAAGGAAGCAGCCCCGGTCGGCGGCAACCAGAGTGAGCAGCAGGCGCAGGGCGGGTCGCAGATCCTCGACCAGTTCGGCCGCAACCTCACGCAGGCCGCGCGCGACAACAAGCTCGACCCGGTCATCGGTCGCGACAAGGAGATGGAGCGGGTCATGCAGATCCTCTCCCGTCGCTCGAAGAACAACCCGGTCCTCATCGGTGAGCCCGGCGTCGGCAAGACCGCCGTCGTCGAGGGTCTCGCCCAGGCGATCGTCAAGGGCGATGTCCCGGAGACGCTGAAGGACAAGCAGCTGTACTCGCTCGACCTCGGCTCGCTCATCGCCGGTAGCCGCTACCGCGGTGACTTCGAGGAGCGCCTGAAGAAGGTCACCAAGGAGATCCGCACCCGCGGCGACATCATCGTCTTCATCGACGAGATCCACACCCTCGTGGGTGCCGGTGCCGCCGAAGGCGCGATCGACGCGGCCTCCATCCTCAAGCCGTTGCTCGCCCGCGGTGAGCTCCAGACCATCGGTGCCACCACGCTCGACGAGTACCGCAAGCACTTCGAGAAGGACGCCGCACTCGAGCGTCGCTTCCAGCCGATCCAGGTCATGGAGCCGTCGCTGCCCCACACGATCAACATCCTCAAGGGGCTGCGCGACCGGTACGAGGCACACCACAAGGTGTCCATCACCGACGGCGCGCTCGTCTCGGCGGCGAACCTCGCCGACCGGTACATCTCCGACCGCTTCCTGCCCGACAAGGCCATCGACCTGATCGACGAGGCCGGTGCACGCCTGCGTCTGTCGATCCTCTCGAGCCCCCCGGAGCTGCGCGAGTTCGACGACAAGATCGCCGGCGTCCGCGAGGCCAAGGAGACGGCCATCGAGGAGCAGGACTTCGAGAAGGCCGCTTCGCTCCGTGACGAGGAGAAGAACCTCCTCGGTGAGCGTCTGCGCCTCGAGAAGCAGTGGCGCTCGGGCGACGTCAAGACGACCGCCGAGGTCGACGAGGGTCTGATCGCCGAGGTGCTCGCCCAGGCGACAGGCATCCCCGTCTTCAAGCTCACGGAGGAGGAGTCCTCGCGACTCGTCTTCATGGAGAAGGCGCTGCACCAGCGGGTCATCGGTCAGGAGGAGGCCATCTCGGCGCTCTCCAAGACCATCCGCCGCACGCGTGCCGGCCTCAAGGACCCGAAGCGTCCCTCGGGCTCGTTCATCTTCGCCGGCCCCACGGGTGTCGGTAAGACCGAGCTCGCGAAGGCGCTCGCCGAGTTCCTGTTCGACGACGAAGGCGCGCTGATCTCCCTCGACATGTCGGAGTACGGCGAGAAGCACACGGTCTCGCGACTGTTCGGTGCTCCTCCCGGGTTCGTCGGCTTCGAAGAGGGCGGCCAGCTCACCGAGAAGGTGCGCCGCAAGCCGTTCAGCGTCGTGCTCTTCGACGAGATCGAGAAGGCCCACCCCGACATCTTCAACTCGCTCCTCCAGATCCTGGAAGAGGGCCGGTTGACGGATGGTCAGGGTCGCGTCGTCGACTTCAAGAACACCGTCATCATCATGACCACCAACCTCGGTGCTCGCGACATCGCCGGTGGTCCGGTCGGCTTCCAGATCGAGGGCAACGCCTCGACCGGGTACGACATCATGCGCGGCAAGGTGAACGAGGAGCTGAAGAAGCACTTCAAGCCCGAGTTCCTGAACCGTGTCGACGACATCATCGTGTTCCCGCAGCTGTCGAAGCCGGAGCTCCTGCAGATCGTGGACCTGTTCACGAAGCGTCTCTCGGAGCGTCTGCTCGACCGCGACATGACGATCGAGCTCACGCTGCCGGCGAAGGAGCGCCTCATCGAGGTCGGTTTCGACCCGACCCTCGGTGCTCGTCCGCTGCGTCGTGCGATGCAGCGCGAGGTGGAAGACCAGCTCAGCGAGCAGATCCTCCACGGCGAGCTCAATGCCGGCGACCACGTGCACGTCGACTTCGTGAACGGCGCGTTCGCCTTCACGACCTCGGCTCGCGGTGAGTCGGTCGGTGCCGGCGTCAACGCGCAGGCGTCGCTCGGTACGGGTTCGGCCACGCCGGACCTCGCGATCACGGGCGAATAGCCCCGAGTCACCGAAGGCCCCCACTCCGCGGAGTGGGGGCCTTCGTCGTGCCGGAACGTGTTGGTTCGCCCATCCTCGGGCGATTCGGCGCTCACTCGCCCGAACCTGGGCGAGCGAACGATGGCGGTCAGCCGAGGCGGTCGAGGTACCGGAGGATGATGCCCTCGCGGAGCGCCCAAGGGGAGACGTCGAGCTCGCGGACGCGGAAGGCGGCCATCGCCTCGGACAGGACGATCCCGCCGGCGACGATCTGGAAGGTGCGGTCGGCGGTGATCCCGGGGAGCGCGGGGCGGGCCTCGGCCGGAATGCGGGCGAGCCGGGGGATCCAGTCGTCGAGCTGGCTGCGCCGGAGCAGCGACCGTTCGGTGCCTCCGATGCCGTCGGCCACCGATCCGGCGAGGCGTGCGAGGGAGCGGATGGTCTTGGACGACCCGACGACGTGGTGGGCGTCGGGCTCCTCGGCGAACGCGGGGAGTGCTGCGGTGAGCACCTCGCGGGCGTGTAGGCGGAGTGCCTCCTGCTGTGCGGCGGTCGGCGGGTCGTCGTGGAGGAAGCCCACGGTGGAGCGGCCGGCGCCGAGCGGGAGGGAGATCGCGACATCGGGATATTCGTCGCCGCCGGCTGCGATCTCGAGTGAGCCGCCGCCGATGTCGAGGAGGAGCATCTCGCCGGCCGACCAGCCGTACCAGCGGCGGACGGCGAGGAAGGTGAGCTTCGCCTCGTCGTCACCGGAGAGGACCTGCAGGGCGATGCCGGTCCGTTCCTCGACGAGGGCGAGGACCTCCGGCCCGTTCGTCGCCTCACGGATGGCCGAGGTCGCCATCGAGAGCAGTTCGTCGAGGCCGCTCTCGCGGGCGATCGCTGCCGCTGCACCGATCGACTCGAGGATGACCGCGACGCCCTCGTCGCTGATCGATCCGTCCGGGGTGAGGTATCGCATGAGCCGCAGCACCGACTTGTGCGACGACTGGGGGATCGGCCGCGCTCCTGGGTGTGCATCGACGATGAGCAGGTGGACGGTGTTCGATCCCACGTCGAGGACTCCGAGTCGCATGCGCTCACAGTACTGCCTGCCCGCCCGCGTCCGCTGTGGTCGGTCGCCAGCGCGGTGCGCTGACGTGAGCGCGGGTCCAGTGCGTGAGCGCGGGTCTCCGGAGGGGTGCGCTCACGCGCTGGACCCGCGGTGAGGCCGATCCCGCGCCACTCGCGTCGGCGCACCGCGCTGACGCCCACAACCCTGCGCTCGCGTCGGCGCACCGCGCTGGCCTGGGTCGGGTGGGGTGAACCTCGGGAGGATGCAAGGCCGCGCGACCTCGTCGGCGCACCGCGTAGGATCGCCGCATGACCGCCGCCACCTCGGAATCCTCCGCCCCTCGAACCCTCGTGATCCTCGGTGCCGGGGGCGATCTCACGGCCCGACTCCTGCTGCCTGGACTCGCGTCACTCCTCGCCTCCCCGCGTGGCGAGGCGGTGCGCCTCATCGGGGTCGACCGGTCCGAGTCGAGCGACGAAGCCTGGAGGAAGCGCGTCGAGACCGCCTTCTCGGACGCCCCGTCGAAGCTCGCCGAGACGATCGTCGCCGAGACCACCTACGTGCAGGCCGACGTCTCCGACCCGGCGTCACTGGAACACGTCCTCGCGGCCGCCGGACCGAACGTCGCCCTCTACTTCGCCCTGCCGCCCGCCATCACCCTGCTCGCGTGCAAGGCGCTGCGGAAGCTGGAGCTCCCCAAGGGCATCATGCTCGCCCTCGAGAAGCCGTTCGGGACCGACTACGCCTCCGCCCGCTCGCTCAACCGCCTGCTCCAGCACCTGGTGCCGGAGGAGCAGGTGTTCCGCGTCGACCACTTCCTCGGCAAGTCGACGGTCCTCAACCTGCTGGGCCTCCGCTTCGCGAACCGCATCTTCGAACCGCTCCTCTCCGCCGACAACGTCGAACGTGTCGACATCGTCTTCGACGAGCAGCTGGCGCTCGAGGGTCGCGCCGGGTACTACGACCGCGCGGGCGCCCTGATCGACATGATCCAGAGTCACCTGCTCCTCGTCCTCGCGTTCGCGGCCATGGAGCCACCGGCGAGCGTCGATGCCGAGGATCTGCGTGGCGGCATGGCCCAGGTGCTGCGGGCGACCCGACCGTGGAAGACGAACGGCACGGAGAGCCGGCGTGCACGCTACGGCGCCGGTACGATCGGCGATCGCGAGCTGCCCGCTTACGTCGACGAGCAGGGCGTGGACCCGTCGCACCACACGGAGACGCTCGCCGAGATGACGCTCGCGATCGACAACTGGCGTTGGGCTGGTGTCCCGTTCGTGCTGCGGTCCGGGAAGGCGCTGGCGGACACCCGTCAGGAGATCGTCTTCACCTTCAAGCCGGTGCCGCACCTCCCGTCCGGCCTGCACGGGATGAAGACCCCGGCGCGGCTCCGGATCGGCCTGAAGCCGGCGTCGCTCGACCTCGACCTGATGATCAACGGTGAGGACGACCCCTTCGAGCTGGACCCGGTCGCCCTCCACGCGGAACTCCAGGCCGGGCAGCTCAGCGCCTATGGCGAGGTCCTGTCGAGCATCCTCGAGGGTGATCCCACCCTGTCGGTGCGCGGTGACGTCGCCGAGCAGTGCTGGCGGATCGTCGCGCCGGTCCTCAAAGCGTGGCGCAAGGACGAGGTGTCGATCGACACCTACCCTGCCGGCACCGCGGGTCCGAGGTCCTGGCACTGATCCGCACCTCGTGATCCGATGTCGTCACTCCGGTGTCCGGCGTCCGGCGCCAGCGCGGTGCGCTGACGTGAGCGCGCCCCACTGGACCGAGCGCGCCCCTCTGGAGGCCTGCGCTCGCGCGGCTGGGTAGCGCTCACGCCGCTTCGGCAGCGCTTGCGCGAGCGCACCGCGCTGGCGCCCACCAACCCGCGCTGGGTCGGGAGCACCGCGCTGGCGTCAGTAGACTGCTCGGAGGTTCTGACAGGAGGAGGCGGGATGGTCGAGCAGGCTCAGCAGGGGTATGTCGTCCGTCGCGCCCGCACGAGCGACGTCCGCCGCATCCAGGCGCTCGTCGAACCACTCGTGCAGCAGCGCATCCTCCTCGGCAAGGACGACGTCGTGTTCTACGAAGCCGTCCAGGAGTTCCGCGTCGCCGAGACGCCCGACGGCGAACTCATCGGCTGCGGCGCTCTGCACGTCATCTGGGAGGACCTCGGTGAGGTCCGCACCCTCGCCGTCTCCGCCGACCACCTCGGTACCGGGGTCGGCCACGCGCTCGTCGAGCGCCTCGAGCACGACGCGATCGAGCTCGGCCTGCGTCGCCTGTTCTGCCTGACCTTCGAAACCGGCTTCTTCACGAGACACGGCTATCAGGAGATCGGCGAGGAGATCGTCCCACCCGAGGTCTACGCACAGCTCGTGCGCTCGTCGGACGAAGGTGTTGCGGAATTCCTCGACCTCGCGCGGGTCAAGCCGAATACGCTCGGTAACACCCGGATGCTCAAGCTGCTCTGAACCACAGCTTGAAGGTTGGCGCTCGTCGGAGCGACCGGTGAGACCGTTCACATCGCCGAGCTGATCAGCACTTTTTCCGATTTCCGACGCGAATCCGCTGCTCACATGAGCACGCCCGGATTTACGTGCCGTTCACATTCGCGGTGGTCTTCCGTCACGCATGTCGGTTAGCTTGTGAGGCACTACCCATCGTCTGTGCCTCGAATGGGGGGTGCGTTGTCGCGCGCTCCGAACGGGGACGGCCCTCGATTCGGAGCCACATGTCGTTCAAACACCCGTGGAGGCTGTCCGCCTTCGCTGCCCTTGCCGGGCTCGTCGCCGCACCCCTCGTGGCGACACCAGCCGTCGCCTCCACCGACGGCCTCGGCGTCGTCATCAACGAGGCCTACCTCTCGGGTGGAAGCGCGAACGCGCCCTACCTGAACAAGTTCGTCGAGCTCTACAACCCGAGCGACGCGGCAGTCGACGTCAGCGGCTGGTCGATCCAGTACCGCAAGCTCGACGGCGTCGGCGCCTCGTCCACCGTGGTGCCCCTCACCGGCTCCATCGCGGCCGGCGGCTACTACCTCGTGTCGGGCTCCTCCAACGGTGCCAACGGCGTCGCGCTGCCGACCCCCGACGTCACGAGCACCCTGAGCCCCCAGGGCCAGAACGGCACGCTCGCGCTCGTCGCCTCGACCGCGGCGGTCACGCTCCCGACCGGTTCCGTCGTCGGTAACCCGGCGATCGTCGACCTCCTCGGCTACGGCACCTCGAACACCTTCGAGACGGCCGCTTCACCGTCGCCGTCGGGCAACAGCGTCCCGAAGTCGATCGTGCGTACCACCTTCGCCGACACCGACAGCAACGCCGCCGACTTCACGCTCAGCGACACCGTCACCCCGCAGAACAGCGCCGGCGACACCCCGGTCGACCCCGAGCCCACCCCGGAGCCGACACCTGAACCCACCGACCCGACCACCCCGGTCGAGCCCGGCACGGCGACGATCGCCCAGATCCAGGGCACCGGCGCCGCGAGCACGATGGTCGGCCAGACGGTCACCACCACCGGCTTCGTCACCGCGAGCTTCCCGACCGGTGGCTTCAACGGCTACTACCTGCAGACCGCGGGCACCGGTGGAGCGATCGACCCCGCGACGCACCTCGCGTCCGACGGTGTCTTCGTCTACTCGCCGGCCACCGTCGGTTCCGTCACCGTCGGCCAGTACCTGCAGGTCACCGGCGTCGTGGACGAGTACTACGGCCTGACGCAGCTGAAGGTCACGGACGCGGCCGCCGTCACGGCACTGGACGCCACCGGCGTCACCGCACCGACCGCCGCGAGTGTCGCCTTCCCGGCGACCGACGAGGAGCGCGAGCGCCTCGAGGGCATGCTGCTCGCCCCCGCCGGCGACTACACGGTCACCGACAACTACAGCACGAACCGCTACGGCGAGATCGCGCTCGCGGCGTCGACGACGCCGTTCGTCACGCCGACGGTCCTCGGCAAGCCCGGTTCCGCTGAAGCGCTCGCCGCCGCGGCACGGGTCCCGGCGGAGAAGGTCGTCCTCGACGACGGCGCGACCGTCGACTTCTCGAAGGCGGAGAACACCGGCATCCCGCTGCCGTACCTCTCGACCACCGCGCCCGTCCGGGTCGGTGCCGCCGTCGACTTCACCGCTCCGGTCGTCTTCGACTTCCGCAACAGCAACTGGAAGTTCCAGCCCACGCAGCAGCTGACCGGTGCCAACACGGCGACCGTGCAGCCGGCCACGTTCGAGAACACCCGCTCCACCTCACCTCGCGGTGTCGGTGGCGACGTGTCCCTCGCGACCTTCAACGTCCTCAACTACTTCGCCACCACCGGCGACTCCCGCACCGGGTGCACCTTCTACACCGACCGTCAGGGCGGCAAGACCACGGTGAACAACTCCGACGCCTCCGGTTGTGGCGTCCGGGGAGCGGCGACGGCCGAGAGCCTCGCCCGTCAGCAGGCGAAGATCGTCTCCGCGATCAACGCCCTGGACGCCGACGTCGTCTCGCTCGAGGAGATCCAGAACTCCGCCTCGATCGGGCTCGACCGCGACGAAGCCCTCAAGACGCTGACCGCGGCGCTCAACGCCGATGCCGGCGAGGGCACCTGGACGTTCGTCCCCTCACCCGCGAAGGTCCCCGCGGACGAGGACGTCATCCGCACGGCCTTCATCTACAAGTCGGCCACCGTCGAGACCGTCGGTGAATCGCGCATCCTGCTCGACTCGCCCGCGTTCGACAACGCCCGTGAGCCCGACGCGCAGGCGTTCAAGCCCAAGGGTGCGGACGACGCCGCGACCTTCCTCGTGATCGCCAACCACTTCAAGTCGAAGAGCACCTCGGCAGCGGCCACCGGTGACAACGCCAACACCGGGCAGGGCGCCTTCACCGGCGACCGCACGCGTCAGGCCAAGGCCCTCGTGACCTTCGCGGACACGGTCTCGAAGGACGTCGGCACGAAGAAGGTCTTCCTCGTCGGAGACTTCAACTCCTACGACGCCGAGGACCCGCTGGACGTGCTCCGCGACGCCGGCTACATCAGCCAGGAGGCCAAGACCGGCGAGTACACCTACGCGTACGAAGGCGCGGTCGGATCCCTCGACCACATCTTCGCGTCGCCGGAAGCCGACCAGAGCGTCACCGGTGCCGACGTGTGGAACATCAACTCCGTCGAGTCGATCGCCCTCGAGTACTCCCGCTACAACGCGAACGTGACCGACTTCAACGTGCCGGACATGTTCCGCTCGAGCGACCACGACCCCGTGATCGTCGGCATCAGCGCCGACGCGAGCGAGTCCGCGACCGTCAACCTGCTCAACATCAACGACTTCCACGGTCGGATCGACGCCAACACGACGAAGTTCGCGGGCACGATCGAGCAGCTCAAGGCGATGTTCGCGCCCGACCAGACGGCGTTCATCTCCGCTGGTGACAACATCGGCGCCTCGCTCTTCGCCTCGTCGGCGCAGCAGGACCAGCCGACGATCGACGTGCTGAACGCGCTCGGTCTGAAGGCCTCCGCGGTGGGCAACCACGAGTTCGACCAGGGCTACGGCGACCTCGTCGACCGCGTCATGGCCGACGGGAAGAACGCGGCCTGGCCGTACCTCGGTGCCAACGTCTACGAGAAGGGCACGAAGAAGCCCGCGCTCCAGGAGTACACGATCCTCGACATCGACGGGGTGAAGGTCGCCGTCGTCGGCGCCATCACGCAGGAGACGCCGACCCTCGTGTCGCCCGCCGGCATCGCCGACCTCGACTTCGGTGACCCGGTCGAGGCCGTGAACCGCGTCGCGGCTCAGCTGACCGACGGCGACGAGTCCAACGGTGAGGCGGACGTCATCGTCGCCGAATACCACGAGGGCGCTGGAGCCGGCACGCCGGACGGCGCGACCCTCGAGCAGGAGCTCGCCCAGGAGAGCGCCTTCACCGAGATCGTCACCACGACGAGCGCGGACGTCGACGCCATCTTCACCGGCCACACGCACAAGCAGTACGCATGGGACGCTCCGATCCCCGGCGTGACCGGCAAGACCCGCCCGGTGCTCCAGACCGGCAGCTACGGCGAGTTCATCGGCCAGATCACGCTGACCGTCGACCGCGCGTCGGGTGACGTGACCGCCTACACGGCGAAGAACGTCGCACGCACCACGGTGGCCGAGGCCGACCTGGTCAAGCAGTTCCCCGCGGTCGCAACGGTCAAGACGATCACCGACAAGGCCCTCGCGGTCGCGGCGGAGATCGGCAACCAGAAGATCGGTGAGGCGACGGCCGACATCACCCGCGCGTTCAACAACGGGGTGAAGGACGACCGCGGCGCCGAGTCGACGCTCGGTGCGCTCGTCGCCGACTCCCTCCGCGCCTCGCTCTCGAGTGCCGACCGTGGCGGAGCCGACATCGGCATCGTCAACCCGGGCGGCATGCGTGAGGAGATCCTCGCGGGCGACATCACGTACGCCGAGGCGAACGCGGTGCTGCCGTTCCTCAACAACCTGTGGACGACCTCGCTCACGGGTGCGCAGTTCAAGACCGTGCTCGAGCAGCAGTGGCAGCTCGACGCGGCCGGGAACGTGCCGTCCCGTCCGTACCTGCAGCTCGGACTGTCGTCGAACGTGCAGTACACGTTCGACCCCACGAAGGCCCAGGGACAGCGCATCACGAGCATCACGGTGAACGGCGCTCCGATCGACCCGAACAAGAGCTACCGGATCGGCTCCTTCAGCTTCCTGCTGCAGGGTGGCGACAACTTCCGTGAGTTCGCGAACGGCACGGACACGCGCGACTCCGGTCTCGTCGACCGCGACGCGTGGATCGCCTACCTGACGGCGAACAGCCCGGTGTCCCCGGACTTCGCCCGCCAGAGCGTGCAGGTCACGAACGCGCCGACCGCAGCGGTCGCCGCAGGGAAGACGGTCTCGTTCGACGTCGCGAAGCTCGACCTCACCTCGACCGGCAGCCCGGTGAACACCTCGCTGGCGATCGAACTCAACGGCTCGCCGATCGGAACGGTCCCGGTCACCGCGGGGGCCGCGACGGTGTCCTTCACCGTCCCGGCGGGTACCGCTGACGGCGCGGCGACGGTGCGCCTCACGGCACTCGAGTCGGGGACGACGCTGACGGTGCCGCTCACGGTCGCGACGCCGCCCGTGGTCACGCCGCCGACGCCCGCACCGGAGTCCGCGCTCATCCAGGCGCTCAAGGACCTCATCAAGGCGATCACCGATTTCATCATCGGCAAGCTCGCCACGATCCACGTCGGCAAGGAGTACGCCGGCACCTGGGTGAGCGTCTGGCTGCACTCCGACCCGATCCTCGTCAGCGACGGCCTCGTGCAGGTCGACGCGGACGGCAACGTGCAGGTCACGGTTCCTGAGGACGCGCCGGTCGGTGCCCACCGCCTCGTCGTCCAGGACGCCGACGGCAACGTGATCGGTTGGCAGGACATCGTCGTGCAGGCCGCGGCGGTCGACCCCGGCACCGACCCGGGCACCCAGCCCGGTGCAGGCGGCGGGACCGGTTCGGGAACGGCCGGCGGCAGCCAGGACGGCAGCCTGAGCAAGACCGGTGCCGAGCCGTGGGGGAACGCGGCGCTCGCCGCGCTGCTCCTCGTCGGTGGTCTCGCGCTCGTGATCGCCCGTCGTCGCTCGGCGCAGCAGCTCTAGGCGCTCGCACCACCCAGCACCATCCCGATGCCCCGTCATCGGTCGGACCACGGTCCGCACCGACGGCGGGGCATCGGGCGTTTCCGAGCCACTGCACTTAATCTGTGAGCATGTCGAGCCTCACGAATCCCCGCGGACCGGAGCGGCCCGCCGTCTACTGGCGACGCAGGCTGATCGTGTTCGGTGTCCTGCTCGCCGTCATCGTCCTGGTCATCGTGCTCATCGTCCGTCTCGCGTCGGGTCCGGGCACCGAGAACACGGCCGCGACGTCGACCCCGACGCCCACCGCGACCCCCGCGCCGACGCCGGCTCCTGAGGCGTCGACGGCCGCGCCGATCGATGAGGCCGCGACCACCGACCCCGGTTCGGCGGCCGCATGCACCGCCGACCAGATCCGCGTCGAGGCGGTCGTGAACGGCACGAGCTTCGCGGCGGACGAACTCCCGCAGCTCTCGCTCAGCGTGACGAACACCGGCTCGGCCGCGTGCACGATGAACGCCGGTACGAGCCAGCAGGTGTTCACGGTCTCGAGCGGCGAGGAGCCCTACTGGACGTCGACCGACTGCCAGACGGCACCGAGTGACCAGCAGGTGCTCCTCGAGCCGGGGAAGACGGTCTCGTCGAACCCGCCGATCACCTGGGACCGCACGCGGTCGGCGCCCGACACCTGTGACCAGCCGCGCGACCCGGTGCCCGCCGGTGGCGCCTCGTACCACCTGAACACGTCGATCGGTGGCTTCGCCTCCGCTGACAGCGCGCAGTTCCTGCTCAACTGACCGAACCTGCTCGCCGAGCCGTCCCGGTCTTTGAGTCGCCCCCGGTCGCTGAGTCGCCCTCGGTCACTGAGCCTGTCGAAGTGCTCGACCCGTGGCCCCGCACCGGCCTGCGACAATGGACGCATGGCGAAGCAGAAGCGACCCGAGTTCCGTTCCGAGCCCCTGGCCGCGGCCCTCGCCGCCGGCGACATGGTGGCCGTGGCACTCGCGTTGCGGAACGGCCGGTTCGTCGTCCCGCTCATGAAGCCGGGCAACCCCGACAAGCCGACGGAGACCGGCGAGGTCTGGATGTTCCGTCAGCCTGAGACCGCGAGGCTCGCGCTGCTCCTCTTCTCCGATGCGAAGAACAAGCCGGCCGCCCTGCCTCCTTACGTCGGTCTGCACGACGGTGTCTGGCTCGCGAGCTTCCTCCGCACCTACGGTGACGACATCGAGACGGTGCTGTTCGACGTCGCCGGCCCGCACTCGCTGCAGGCGTCGCCGGAGGAACTGCTGCGGGTGCTCGAGCTCGAGGCGCCGGCCGCCGACTAGCCCGACCCTGACTGCGGATCCTGTTCTCGGCGGCGTCTGCGGTTCACAACTCCCGCAGGTCATCGTCCGAACGCGGGCAGGTCCCGTTCTGGGGCCCTGCGGGACCAGTCCGCAGGAGTTGTGAACATCACGCCCCGGGCCTGGTTCGTGGAGCAGGCGGGTGGGCGCGCTCAGAAGGCCGCGTCGAGCTCGCGTTCGCGTCGGGCAGGCCGTGCGGCCTCGGCTGCGGTCTTCGCGATGCCCAGCACCGACTTGAGGTCGTTGCTGACGTCGGAGTTGAGCAGCAGCTTGTAGCCGAGGCGGTTGCCCTCCGAGCCGCGTTGCTTCGCGACGCTCACCGGGCGCACTTCGCCGCTGAGGCTGATCTCGCCGTAGGCCGCGAGGTCGCGGGGGAGGGCGAGGTCGCGGATGACGGAGACGAGGGCGAGGGCGATCGCGAGGTCGGCCGCCGGTTCGCTGATCTTCACGCCGCCGACGGTCGAGATGTAGACGTCGTGGTCGGTGAGGTCGTAGGAGTAGCGGCCGTGCAGCACGGCGAGGATCATCGCGACACGTGAGGGATCGACGCCGTTGGTGACGCGACGGGGGTTCGGTGCCTGCGTCTTGTTGATGAGCGCCTGGACTTCGACGGGGAGTGCACGGCGTCCCTCCATGACGATGGTGACGCAGGTGCCTGCCACGGGTTCGTTCTGGCTGAGGAACAGGGCGCTGGGGTCGGGGACCTCGGCGATGCCGTCGCCGGCCATCTCGAAGCAGCCGACCTCGTCGGTGGCGCCGAAGCGGTTCTTCTGTGCGCGGAGGAAGCGGAGCGCGGTGTGGCGGTCGCCTTCGAACTGGCAGACGACGTCGACGAGGTGTTCGAGGAGCCGGGGGCCGGCGATGGACCCGTCTTTCGTGACGTGGCCGACGAGCAGGATCGGGAGGTCGCGTTCCTTGGCGATGCGGGTGAGGACGGCAGAGACCTCGCGGACCTGGCCGGGTTGTCCGGCGAGGCCGTCGGACTGCGAGGAGGAGACGGTCTGGACGGAGTCGACGATGAGGAGCTTGGGCTGCACCTGATCGATGTGGCCGAGGATGGTGGCGAGGTCGGTCTCGGAGGCGAGGTAGAGGTCGTCGTGGAGGGCCCCGGTCCGTTCGGCTCGGAGGCGGACCTGGCTGACCGACTCCTCGGCGCTGACGTAGAGGACGCGGGCGCCGGTCTTCGCCGCGCGGGATGCGACCTCGAGCAGCAGGGTCGACTTGCCGACGCCCGGCTCACCGGAGAGGAGGATCGCGGCGCCGGGGACGATGCCTCCGCCGAGCACCCGGTCGAACTCGGCGATGCCGCTCGACCAGCGGGGTGCCTCGTCGGCGCTGGCCTGGGTGATGGGGCGTGCGGCGCGCTCGTCGGTGGCGCGGATGGGCGTCAGCTTGCCGAGGACACCGGTGGGAGCCGAGGCTTCGACGACCGTTCCCCACTGCTGGCATTCGCCGCATCGACCGGCCCATTTGGCGGTGGTCCAGCCGCATTCGGTGCAGCGGAACGCGGGGGAGGGTGCCTTGGCCATGCGGCCAGCCTAAGCGCGGCCACCGACACCGCCGGCCCTCCGCGCCGCCTGTGGATGACCGGCTTCGCTCAATTCGCGTCGGCGCTCGTCTTCTATTACACTCGACCCCGGTACCGTGTCCGAGCGGCCGAAGGTGCAACTCTCGAAAAGTTGTGTGCTTGAAAGAGCACCGTGGGTTCAAATCCCACCGGTACCGCCACGAAGAAGCCCCCTCCATCCCCGAGTAACACCGGGACGGAGGGGGTTTTTCGTCGTCATGCCCGTCCGTCGGCGGGCGCAGCCGGAATAGCATCGAAGCGTGCAGACGGGGACAGGAGCGGAGTTCGAGGTCGAGCCTCGCTGGAAGGAAGAGGTCGTCTACTGGGAGGGGGCCGAGGGCTTCGTCTTCGACGCCGGGTGGGGCGTGGATCCGCCCGTGCTCTACATCCCGTTCCCAGAGGAGTGGGACGCCGTCGCCGCGCCATGGATGCATGGCAGACGCGATGAGATCGTGGAACGGCTACGTCGACACTCCCGGCACCGGATCGAGGCTGGGCCTTATCCCGGCTCTGGGCGCCGAGTTACACGCTGACCGAGAGCTGAGGAGCGCGACAGCCATTTCGTCGCCTGCTCTGCGACGGCGGACAGCATCAGCCCGGGCGTCATGATCAGCGCGACCGCTGCGATGCCGATGAGCGACACGAAGGCGTCGGAAGCCGTCGCCGCTTCCCAAACACCGGCGGGGATCTCGCGCAGCATCGCGTTCCGGAGCATCTCCCAAAGGAGGTAGCCGATCCCGAGACCAAGCAGACCGCCGAGGGTGCGACCGAGCGCGTACCGGTTCAGCATGCACAGAGCCTCTCGTCGAATCGATCAGGCATCATCACGGGTCCGGGACACCTGGATCGCGTCGGCGACCTCGTGCTCGGAGAAACCGTCCTCGAACAGCTGCGCCCGGAGCTCGGCGTCGGCACGAGCCTGCTTCCCCTGCGGCCGTCGACGGCGCATCCGCGCGTACTGGGTGCCCAACGCGAGGACGAGGAAGAGCACGAGCCCGGCGAGCAGGAGCCCGAGCGCCAGCAGCAGCCCACCACCCACGTCTTGGATCAGGCCCACGATGCCCCCCCGGATGTCACGGTCGTTGCATCCAGGGTAGAGAACGGATCGAACGGATGCGAGCTGCGAGGGCAGACTGCGGGAGGCTTCAACCGCCGCAGAACTCAAAGACACGGATTCCCAGCGAAGCCCAGAAACACCTCACCTGAGGTTCAGAACGCCGTCGCACAGTGATTCCATGACCAGATCGCGTGCCCTCGTCGTCCCCCTCGTCCGCACCGCCGCCGTCCTCGCCGGCGTCTCACTCCTTGCGGGGTGCCAGGCCACGTCGGCAGCCGTGCCCGATCCGTCGTCCTCGGTCTCGCCGGCGCGGAAGGGAAGTGCCGACGGCGGCTCGACGGGCGACCGCAGCGACTCGAAGACCGAGCAGAAGAACCTCGCCGCCGTGCTCAAGCTCTACACCGACGCCTTCCCGGACCCCGCCTCCTCGAAGGCTGTGGCCACGACCGACAAGCTGGTCGCGGCCGACGCCGTCGCGCACGGTTCCGGGCAGAAGTCCGGTCCGAGCGGCGTCCTGGCGGAGTTCACCGCCGACCGGACGCGGGTCCCGGGCGCGCAGGCGGTCGTGAAGCACACCGCGGCCGACGGCGACCTCGTGGCCGTGCACTACCAGGTCGCCCCCGACCCGTCCGACGAGCGGACGGGCGAGGCGGCCGTCGACCTGTTCCGGGTGCGGGACGGCGCCGTCGTGGAGCGCTGGGCGTTCGATCAGCCGATCGCGACCGGGACGCCGGCGAGCGGGAACACCAACACGATGTTCAGCGACCTCTACAGCCCGGCGAAGCCCGCGGTCGCGCCGTCGGAGTCGCAGGAGGAGCAGAACCGGACGTTCGCGGTGAGCGCGTACGACACGCTGTTCCGCGACCAGGACGTCTCGATCCTCGACAAAGCGTTCGACCCCGCCTACCTCCAGCACAACCCGGTCGCACCGAACGGCACGGCGGCGCTCAAGTCGTTCTTCTCCGGGTCTGCCACCTTCCCGCCGCAGGAGTCGGTCATCTCGCTGAGCGACGGCGACCTCGTCTGGACCTTCTCGCAGAGCGTCGGCGCGAAGGCCGACGACCCCGTTCTGGCGGCGGACATCTTCCGGGTCGACGACAAGCTCATCCGCGAGCATTGGGACGTCGTGCCGACCGCCGGGTGAGTCACTGCGGCGGTGCTCCCAGGATGCGGTCCTCGGGTCGCAACGCGGCCTCCCGATGCGGTCGCCCTCTCGACGTCTCCGCCGAATACCGCGCGCTGGGCCTTCCGCTCCACCCCTGGCGGTCTCCGGTAGCACACCGCTAGGGTCGGGGACGGTCCCGATCCGGGATCGTCGAACGACGAACGAGAGGTGTGCAGGATGGCGAAACGACCAGGGGGAGTGACCATCGTCGCGGTGATCGTCTGGATCCAGGGCTTCTTGAGCGCCCTCGGCGGCGCGCTCCTGATGATCGGCGCGAACACGCCGAACGGCAACCTCCAGGGGATGCAAGTCGCCGGTCTCGTCTCGCTGATCCTCGGGATCATCACCATCATCGTCGGCGTCGGCCTCCTGCGGGGGAGCGGTGTGGCGAGGGTGCTCACCACGATCGTCCTCGTGCTGTCGATCGCCAGCGCCGTCTACGCGATGGTCACCACCGGCAACGTCGCGACGCAGATCATCAGCCTGCTGCTCGCGGTCATCGGCCTGATCCTCCTCTACACGAAGGCCGCTTCCGACTACTTCCGCTCGGCCTGAGTCTCTCCCTCCGAGTGAGGAGGGCGTCGACGGCGGTGGCTAGGCTCTGGGGATGACTCAGGACTTCGCAACGCTGAACGCCCACGCCATGGAGGTCGCCGCCGCCTACGACGATCTCAGCACGAAGCGGATCGGACGCCCGTGGACGAACCAGGAGGTCGCCCTCGGATTCGTCGGCGACGTCGGTGACCTCGCCAAGATCGTGATGACGCTCGAGGGGACGCGCCGCATCGACGGCATCGGACTCGAACAGCTCGAGCACGAGCTGTGTGATGCCATCTGGTCCTGTCTTGTGATCGCCGATCGGTTCGGCATCGACATCGGCGAGGCGTTCCCCCGCCAGATGCAGGATTTGGTGGAGCACGTGTCAGAGCTCCGTGCCGACGAAGCGAGCACTGACTCCGCGACGCCCGCTGGCTAGAATCGCGGCATGAGCGACGACAACACGGCCAGCACCGCCGACGGCGAGTCCTTCGGCGTCGAGCCCGGCACCTACCGGCACTTCAAAGGTGCGCGGTACGAGGTCATCGGCGTCGGACGCCACAGCGAGACCGAGGAGCCGTACGTCTTCTATCAGACGACCACGACGCCGCCGACGTCGTGGGTACGACCGCTCGTGATGTTCGTCGAGCCCGTCTCACGCGACGGCTACGAGGGACCGCGCTTCGCCCGCGTCGAGGACGCAGCCGACTGACCCCGTCATCGTCGGATGTCAGCCCTCCCGCTCATCCGCCGATGCGTCGGGTTCGGACGTCAGGATCATGCCGCCCGGCGTGTAGGAGGAGTCGAGCAGGGCGCGCACCCACGCCTGGTTGACCGGCGGCTCCGCCTGCGCGAACCGGAACTGCAGCGGGACGTCGCTCGTGATCCAGAGACTCACGCGCCCACCGCCGTCCACAGCGCCCTTCGTCCATTCGACGAAGAAGGACTCCCGACGACGCAGCTTGTTCCCGACCGCCGCCCTGAGATGGGCGAGCACGCGGTCGTCGAAGTCGTAGTGACTTCCGGCACCGTAGATGAGAACGCCCATGCAGTGATTGTGCCGCATCGGCCCCGCCGCACCGCTCGGCGACGCCCCGCCGCTCCACGTAAACTCGTGGGATGCCGAGTCCGACCCCCGCACCCGCTCCCTTCGCCCTTCGCCCGGCGCTCATCCCGGGCATCATGGGTGCGGTCGCGCTCATGTTGGGCCTCGCGCTGCTCGAGCTCGACGCCTTCACGATCGTGCTGTTCGTGGTGAGCATCCTCGCGCTCATCATGGCCGTGTTCGCCTGGCAGGCCAAGCAGCCGCTCTGGATGATCCCGACGCTGCTCGTCGCGATCGTGTGGAACCCGGTCCTCCCGCTCCCGTTCGGCGGCATCCCCTGGATCATCGCGCAGTTCCTCGGCGCGGTCGTGCTCGTCGCCGTCGGTGTCCTGCTCGAGAACAAGCACGCCGCTCCGCCCGCCTGACTGGAAATGTTTCGGGAACGCCTGCGGGTCGTCCCGGCTCTGGCAAGCTTGCGCTCATGACGCTTGAACGCAACTGGGCCGGCACGCACACCTTCGCAGCGCCGCGGATCGTGAACGCCACGTCGATCGATGAGGTCCGCGCACTCGTCGCCGAGGCCGCCAGGACGGGCACGCGTGTCCGCGCCCTCGGCACCCGACACTCGTTCACCGACCTCGCCGACTCCGACGGCACGCTCATCACGGTGCTCGACATCCCCGCCGACCCGGTGTTCGACGAGGCTGCCGGCTCGGTGACGATCGGAGCCGGGACGCGCTACGGGATCGCCGCCGCCTGGCTCGCCGGACAGGGCCTCGCCTTCCACAACATGGGGTCGCTCCCGCACATCTCCATCGGCGGCGCGATCGCGACCGGCACCCACGGATCCGGCAACGACAACGGCATCCTGTCCTCAGTGGTGAGCGGCCTCGAGTACGTCGACGCCACGGGCGAACTCGTCCACGTGCGTCGCGGGGACCCCGGCTTCGACGGCCTCGTCGTCGGGCTCGGCGCGTACGGCATCGTGGTGCGCGTGACGGTCGACGTGCAGCCCGCCTACCGCGTGCGTCAGGACGTCTACCGCGACGTCCCGTGGGATGCCGTGCTCGCCGACTTCGAGGGCGTCACCGGCGGTGCCTACAGCGTCAGCATCTTCACCAACTGGCTCGGCGACACCGTCGAGCAGATCTGGTGGAAGACCCGCCTTGTCGCCGGTGACGACGAACTGCCCGTGGTCCCGGAGTCGTGGCTCGGTGTGCAGCGGGACTCCCTGACCGCCGGCAACCTCGTCGAGACGGACCCCGACAACCTCACCCTGCAGGGCGGTGTCCCCGGCGACTGGTGGGAGCGGCTGCCGCACTTCCGGCTCGAGTCGACGCCGAGCAACGGTGACGAGATCCAGACCGAGTACTTCATCGACCGCGCTGACGGACCCGCCGCGATCACGGCCCTGCGTGCGCTCGGCGACCGCATCGCCCCGCTGCTGCTCGTGACCGAACTGCGCACGGCCGCGCCGGACAAGCTCTGGCTGAGCGGCGCGTACCACCGGGAGATGCTCGCCGTGCACTTCACCTGGCGCAACCTGCCCGAGGAGGTCCGAGCGGTGCTGCCCGCGATCGAGGAGGCGCTCGCACCCTTCGACGCCCGCCCGCACTGGGGCAAGCTCAACCTCCTGACCGCCGAGCGCATCGCCGAGGTCGTGCCGCGACTCGCCGACGCGCGGGACCTCTTCGAGGAGCTCGATCCCGCCGGAACCTTCTCGAACGCGCACTTGGAGCGCATCGGGGTCCGTCTGCCCCGGTAGCGGGTGTCGGTGGAGCGGGTGCCAGCGCGGTGCGCCGGCGCGAGCGCGGGTCATCGAGCGTCAGCGCGGTGCGCTGGCGCGAGTGCGGGGGAAGCGGCGTGGGCGCGGGGTACACGCGTGAGCGCGGGTCTCCGGAGACCCGCGCCCACGCGCCAGACCCGCGGTGACGTCAGCGCACCGCGCTGGCGCAACCCGGGAGGTCAGTCCTCGACTCGGATGCCGAACTGCTCCGCGAACATCGCTGCGAGCTCTCCGACCTGGAACGGCGTCATCGTCGCGCCCCGCAGATGCTCGATGCCGGCGATGCGGCGGAGCTCGAGCGTCCGGAGGTCGACGTCCGTGAGCCTCGCCCGCGTGACGTCGAGACTGTTGAGCGTGCAGTCGACGAACCGGACCCGGGTGGCCGTCGCATCGGCGAGGTCGAGTTCGTCGATCGTGCAGTCCTCGAACAGGACGTCCTGCAGCACGGCCCCGCGCAGGTTCACGAACCCGAGCTTGCATCCGGTGACCCGCACCGACTGCCAGTTCGCGTCGTAGCAGTCGGCGGAACCGACCCGGGACCCCTCCAGTTCGACGTCGCGCAGGCGACTTCGAGGGGCGAGGAGGATGGGCGCGTCCCACCGCTCGAGCCGGGAGTCGAGGAACGACGCGGCCCTGAAGTCGGTCTGGTCGGCTCGAATGCCGGCAAGCAGGGACTCGGAGATCGTGATGCCCGAGAGGTCACGGTGCGACAGGTCGAGGTCGGCGAACCGCAGGCCTTCGACACTGTCGTGCGCGTCGAGGGCGCCCTCGTCGCCGTCGGTCAATCCGATGAGACGGACGGGGTCGAGCCGTGGTGCCGTCGTTCCGGTGCGTTTCGCCATGCCGTGTTCTCCCGATGCCCGTGCGTGAAAGGGTGATCCGGCCAGCCTAGGGGCGGCCGCCGACGGGCTTCCGAGCCACCGCTCAGCTCGCTGTGAACCGACCTGGGAGGAACGGCAGGAGCGGCGCGCGATAGACGAGCGACGTGTCGACGCCGGCGGTCAAGGTGGTCCGGGCCGCGCCGTACCGCCAGACCCGATTGAAGAGGAAAACCTCGAAGGAGACCTCCGTCCCGCCGAGCCGCCAGCTGCCCGTACCCCACTGCGCCGGCTGGCCTCGCCCGTCGAACACCACCGTCGGACGCTGGAACGCGCCGTACCAGGGACGTCGGAGCGTCACTTCGACGCGATGCTGCGTCGGCGACGGGTCCTGGGTGACTTCGCTGCTCATCGGCCCAGCCTAGGCCGAGCGGCGGCGTTCCCGTGGTGCCGGCGCAGGCGGGACGGGCTTCGCCGCGATGACGTCGGCGTCGGCGATCACGACCGGTCCGCGCTTGGTCTCGACCGTGCAGCCCGTGTCCGACCGCTCGACGAGCTCGCCGAGGGCGTCGGTCGCACTCGCCTCGGCGCCCTCGGGCAGTGCGAAGCGCACGACGACCCGCGAACCGAGCGGTGCCTCCCGGAGGAAGCGGACGGCCGCCAGACCGATCATCTCCGGGTCCTCGACCACGACCGCGAGTCGAAGCTCACCAGGAGCTCGGGCGGTAGTCCTTGAGGAAGACGCCGAACAGGTTCTCGCCGGCCTCGCCGCGGACGATCGGGTCGTACACCCGCGCCGCGCCGTCGACGAGGTCGAGCGGGGCGTGGAAGCCCTCCTCCGCCAGCCGCACCTTGGTCGGGTGCGGGCGCTCGTCGGTGATCCAGCCGGTGTCGACGCTCGTCATGAGGATGCCGTCGGTCTCGAACATCTCCCGCGCGCTCGTCCGGGTGAGCATGTTCAGCGCGGCCTTCGCCATGTTCGTGTGCGGGTGGCCTGGGCCCTTGTAGCCGCGACCGAAGACGCCCTCCATCGCGGAGACGTTGACCACGTAGGTGCGCGGGAAGTCGGACGCCGCCATCGAGGCACGCAGGCGGCTGATGAGGATGAACGGGGCGGTCGCGTTCGCCAGCTGGACCTCGAGCATCTCGATGGGCTCGACCTGGTCGACGTTCTGCACCCAGCTGTTGCTGTGGTCGACGTCGGGGACGAGTCCGCCGGCGTCGATCGCGGTGCCGGCGGCGAGCCGTTCGAGCGAGGATGACCCGGCCGTCATGGCCGCTTCGGTGAGCGCATCGGCTTTGGCCGCCGCTGCGGCGAGGATCGGGTGGGCGGACACCGACGCCGCGAGCGACAGCGGGTGTGCGTCGTTCGTGTGGCCGAAGGTGACGAGCTCGGGCAGCGGGCCGTCGGGCAGTGGGGCGAGCTCCGCGTCGACGAGCGGCTG
This sequence comes from Plantibacter sp. H53, assembly GCF_001650455.1. Classification (NCBI taxonomy): domain Bacteria; kingdom Bacillati; phylum Actinomycetota; class Actinomycetes; order Micrococcales; family Microbacteriaceae; genus Plantibacter; species Plantibacter sp. H53. Next base: position 50,164 of record NZ_LWCT01000004.1, on the reverse strand, counting down.
GTAGGCGCCCTTCGTGCGGCGGACCGTCTGCGCGGCGTTGTTGATGAGGATGTCGAGCGGACCCTGCTCGGCCACGGAATCCGCGAGGGCGATGACCTGGGCCGGGTCGCGGAGGTCGATGCCGACGACGCGAAGCCGGTGCAGCCAGTCGGCGCTGTCGGGGAGCGCGCTGAAGCGGCGGACGGCGTCGCGCGGGAACCGCGTCGTGATGGTGGTGTGTGCTCCGTCGCGCAGGAGTCGCAACGCGATGTACATGCCGATCTTCGCGCGGCCACCGGTGAGGAGGGCGCGCTTGCCGGTGAGGTCGGTGCGGGCGTCTCGCTTCGCGTGGCTCATCGCCGCGCACTGCGGGCAGAGCTGGTGGTAGAAGGCGTCGACCGTCGTGTAGGGCTGCTTGCAGATGTAGCAGTTGCGCGGGACCAGCAGCTCGCCGGCGGTCGGAGCCGTCGTGGTGGTGGCGAGCGGGATGCCCCGGGTCTCGTCGTCGATGCGGTCGGGGGCGCCCGTCGCGGTGGCGGCGATCACGGCGCGGTCGGCGTCGGCGATCCGGGCACGACGGTCGAGCCGGCGCTCCTTCTTGACCGCCTTGAACATCTTGGCGGTGGCGCGGCGCACCTGGAGGTAGTCGGGGTGCTCCTCGTCCATCGTCGCCATGGTCTGGAGGACGCGCAGCGTGACCTCGAGATCGGTGGGATCGATGCCCGCGTCGTCGCCGGGAGCGTGGTTCGCAGGCTCGTCGTGGGGGAGAGAGGTCATTACCTCATTCTACGAGCCGCCGGACGTGCCTCGGTCGGAGCTGTGGTCAGCGCGGGGCGCTGGACCGACCGCGACCCACAGACGTGAGCGCGCCCCTCCGGAGGGGCGCGCTCACGTCGCAGACCCGCGCTCGCGTCAGCGCACCGCGCTGGCTCGAGGGAGGGGTGTCCGTCGTGCGTGAGACCATGGGGCGATGACTCCCGAGCCCGCACCACTGGTCGACGTGGCCGACCTCGTCCGGCTCGTCGGGCGGGTGGCGTTCGACCGCGGCCGGGTCTACGCGAGAGACGGCCGGGTCACCGCTGCCGACTGGGACCCCGACAAGCGTCGGCTCCACGGGATCGTCGAAGGCTCCACCGACGTCCCGTACGCCTGCATCATCGACCTCGGCGACGACACCGGTGGGTTCGCTCGCATCGAAGGCAGCGCGTGCTCCTGCCCCCTGCGCGGTGACTGCAAGCACATCGTCGCCACCCTGCTGCACAGCAACGCGGCCCATCTCCGGGCCGAGGGTCGCTCCGACCGGTGGGTGGCACCACAACGGCCGCCTTCCGGGAAGGAGGCGTCCTGGCGCTCCGACCGACGTTGGACCGCGCCCATCAACGACCCCGTGCTCGACGAACCGGCCGAGCACCGGCCGATGTACGCCCTGGACGAGCTCGACGACCTCCCTGACGCCTGGCGTCCGGAGGCGGAACGACGAGCAGCGCGATGGACCCCGAGTCCGCAGACGCCGCCGGCACCGCCCAGTTGGCGGAACCGACTCGACTCCCTCGCCGGCGATGCCGGTCGTGCCACGGCGCCGACGGCCATGGGGCTGCAGTTCGAGGTCCGCGAGAGCATCCCGCGCACCGCCGAACGCTGGCGCGGACCGACCTCCCGCACGGCCGAAGGCCCGCCCGAGCCCCGGCACCCCCGCCGGATCGCCGTCCGACCCGTCGTCAAGAAGGCCGGCGGCGGCTTCGTGAAGTCGACGATCTCGTGGACCTCGTTCACGCACCAGGGCCACCGGCTGTCGCTCGATCCGGCGCACCAGCAGTGGTTCACGCAGTTCCAGGCGCTCCTGCGTGCCACCCGTCCACCGGCCGGTGCCTACGCCGGCGCCGGCGATTCGGACTGGCTCGTCCTCGACGACTTCGGCAGTCCCGTCCTCTGGCATCTGTTCGAGGAGGCGGCCCAACTCGGGATCGAACTCGTCGGTACGCGCAAAGGCACGGTCGTCCTCGGCACCACCGCCGCCATCCGGTTGGACGCCGCGCACGACGACGAGGGCGTGGTCCTCCGATCCGTCGTGACGATCGACGGCACCGACGTCGACGCGGCCACGAGCGGAGCCCTCGGCGACCACGGGCTCTACCACTACACGCTCGAACCCCAGCAGGCGATCGTGCTCGCCCCGCTCGCCGAACCGCTGACGGACGAGGCCCGCGGACTGCTCGGGCCTGGCGAGCCGGTCGTCGTCCCCGAGGCCGAGGTGCCGGAGTTCCTCGAGCACTACGTCCCACGACTCCGCCGCAGCATCTCGCTGAGTTCGACGGACGGCACCGTGGCCCTGCCCGAGATCGTGCCGCCGGTCCTCGTCCTCACGGCTTCCTTCGAACCGAAGCAGACCCTGCGCCTCGCCTGGTTCTGGCAGTACGCCCCGGCGCAGCGCGTCCCGATCGGTGGCGGCACCCCGGCGGTCGCCGCAGGACGACCACTCGTGTCGACGGTGCCGCACGGCGGTCCCACCGACGCCGCCGCAGCGGAGGTCCTCCGCGACGAACGCGCGGAGCGGGCCATCCTCGACCGGGTCGGCGCCGCCATCGCCGCCGCGGCGGAACCGGAACGCCGGGCGCTCGCCGCGGGCTCGTTCGACGAGCTCACGACCCCGGGCGTCTGGCCGCCCCGGCCGCAGGTCCTGACGGAGTTCGACGCGGCACTCGTCACCGAGCGCACCCTCCCCGTCCTCGAGTCGCTCGACGACGTCCTCGTCGAGGTGTCCGGCGACCGCCCCGAGTACCGGGAGCTCACGGGCACGCCCCACATCTCGGTCACCACGGTGGAGACGGAGCAACGCGACTGGTTCGACCTCGGGATCGTCATCCACATCGGCGACTACAGCGTCCCCTTCGAGCCCCTCTTCAAGGCCCTCTCGAAGGGGCGCACCAAGCTGCTCATGGTCGACCACACCTACCTCTCGCTCGAGCACCCCGCCTTCGACCGCCTGCGCGAGCTGCTCACCGAGGCGGCCGCGCTCAAGGAGTGGGAGACGAAGCCGAGCATCAGTCGCTATCAGGCGAGCCTCTGGGCCGACTTCGAGGACCTCGCCGACGAGACCCAGCAGGCCGTCTCGTGGCGCGAGGCTGCAGCCGGACTCAACGCGATCGAAGCGGTCCCCGACACCGCCTTGCCGTCGGGACTCCACGCAGACCTCCGGCCTTACCAGGTCGAGGGCTTCCGCTGGCTCGCGTTCCTCTGGCAGCACGGACTCGGCGGCATCCTGGCCGACGACATGGGCCTCGGGAAAACGCTGCAGACCCTCGCCCTCGTCGCCCACGCGCGCGAGACCACCGGGACCACGGCACCACCTTTCCTCGTGGTCGCCCCGACGTCGGTCGTCTCCAACTGGGTCGCCGAGGCCACCCGCTTCGTGCCCGACCTCGTCGTCCGCAGCATCACAGCCACGCAGGCGAAGGGGAGCGCGTCGATCGCGGACCTCGCGGCGGGCGCCGACATCGTGGTCACGAGCTATGCGCTGTTCCGGCTCGACGCAGCGGCGTACCAGGCGGTCGACTGGTCGGGGCTCATCCTCGACGAGGCGCAGTTCGTGAAGAACCACCGCGCCAAGCTGCACGAGTGCGCGGTCGACCTCAGAGCACCGTTCAAGCTCGCGATCACCGGCACACCCATCGAGAACACGCTCATGGAGCTGTGGTCGCTGCTGTCGATCGTCGCGCCGGGCCTGTTCGCGTCGGCGCCGCGCTTCACCGAGCACTACGTCAAGCCGATCGGCAAGGGTCTCGACTCGAGTCGGCTGCAGACCCTGCGCCGACGCATCCGTCCGCTGCTCATGCGACGCACCAAGGAGATGGTCGCGCCCGAACTGCCGCCGAAGCAGGAGCAGGTGCTGCGGATCGAACTCGCGCCGGCCCACCGCAAGCTCTACGACCTCGTCCTCCAGCGCGAACGACAGAAGCTCCTCGGACTCGTCGACGACCTCGACCGCAACCGGTTCATCGTGTTCCGCTCGCTCACCCTCCTCCGCATGCTCAGCCTCGACGCGAGTCTCATCGACGCCGAGGAGCACGCGGGCATCCCCTCGAGCAAGCTCGACGCACTCCTCGAGCAGCTCGACGACGTCGTCGCCGAGGGCCACCGGGCGCTCATCTTCAGCCAGTTCACGAGCTTCCTCGGTACCGCTGCTCGTCGGCTCGAGGAGCAGGGCATCGCGTACGAGTACCTCGACGGGTCGACCCGTCGTCGGGGTGAGGTCATCGACCGGTTCCGCACCGGTGACGCCCCCGTGTTCCTCATCAGCTTGAAGGCCGGCGGGTTCGGCCTCAACCTGACCGAAGCGGACTACGTCTTCCTGCTCGACCCGTGGTGGAACCCGGCCGCAGAGGCGCAGGCCATCGACCGCACGCACCGCATCGGCCAGACCGAGAACGTCATGGTCTACCGGCTGGTCGCCGCCGACACGATCGAGGAGAAGGTGATGGCGCTGCAGGCGAAGAAGTCCGAGCTGTTCGCCGCGGTCCTCGACGACGACGCGGTGTTCAGTCAGGCCCTCACCGCGGAGGACATCCGGGGCCTGCTCGAATAGTCTCCCGGCACCCACGACAGCCGTCGGGGTGTGGCCGGCCGAGCGACCGATAGCCTGATCGCTATGGAACTCGGGGTGTATGCGGTCGTCGGCATCGCGGTGATCGTGGCCGTCGCGGCCTTCTCCCGCAAGCTCGGTGTCGCCGCGCCGATCATCCTCGTGATCGTCGGCGTCGGGCTCTCGTACCTCCCGGGCGTGCCGGAGATCGAGGTCGAACCGGAACTCGTGCTCGACGTCGTCCTGCCGCCGATCCTCTACGCCGCGGCGATCAGCGTCCCGATCATGGACTTCCGCCGCAACCTCGCCACCATCACGAGCCTGTCCGTCGTGCTCGTCATCGTCACCGCCTTCGGTGCCGGCTTCCTCCTCTTCAGCCTCCTGCCGGACCTCAACCTGGCCGCCGCCATCGCCCTCGGCGCGATCATCAGCCCGCCCGACGCGGTCGCGGCGACGTCCATCGGACGCCGTCTCGGCCTCCCACCCCGCCTCCTGACGGTGCTCGAGGGTGAGGGGCTCGTGAACGACGCGACCGCACTCGTGCTCCTCCGATCGGCGAGCGCTGCGGCGGCCGGCGGCATGCTCACGCCGTGGGCGACGGTCGGCGACTTCGTCTACGCGGTCGTCCTGGCGATCGTCGTCGGCTTCATCGCCGGGTACGTCACCGTCTGGTTGCGGTCGAAGCTCAACGACTCCGTCCTCGACACCGCGATCTCCATCGCCGTCCCGTTCGTGGCGTTCATGCCCACCGAGGCGCTCGGCGGGTCCGGCGTGCTGGCCGTCGTCATCGCCGGCCTGTACACGGGACACGCGAGTTCGGCCGCGTTCTCGGCCCAGGCGCGGATCAGCGACCGCATCAACTGGCGGACCATCCAGTTCCTGCTCGAGAACGCCGTGTTCCTCCTCATCGGCCTCGAGATCCGCACCCTCATCGGCGCCGTCGACGCCGAGATCCTGTCGGTCGAGGAGTCCATCGGGATCGGTCTCGTCGCGACGGCCGCGCTCATCGCGCTGCGGTTCCTGTGGGTGGGCCCGCTGGTGCTCGGGCTCCGTGCACGAGAACGCTGGGCGGAACGCCAGACCCTGCAACGGTGGCTGTCGATGGGGTACTCGGAACGGTTCCCGAGACAGAACCGCCGATGGCACCGACGGCGGCGTCGGGAGCGCGCCTACGAGCGGCAGCGCGCCGATCTCGAGCAGTTGCGGCTGGAGCAGATCGACTGGCGAGGCGGCGTGATCCTCAGTTGGTCGGGCATGCGCGGCGTCGTGACGCTCGCCGCCGCACAGTCACTGCCGCAGAGCACCCCGTACCGCGAGCAGCTCGTCCTCATCGCCTTCACGGTGGCCGTCGTGACGCTCGTCGTCCAGGGCGGCACGTTGCCGTGGCTCATCCGGCTGCTCAAGGTGCAGGGGATCGACGAGTCCGAGGACCGTCGCCAGCTCGCGACCCTCCTCGACGAGATCAGCTACGCGGGCATCAGCGTGCTGGAGGATCCGGCCTCGGCGGTCGGCATCGAGGAGGAGATCGACCCCGATCTGCTCGAACGCGTCAGACAGTCCACGTTCCTGCGGGCGGAAGCCGCCTGGGAACGCTCGCGCGAGTCGGTCTCGCCGAGTGAGACGCACGCAGAGACACCGCACCGGCTCTACCGCCAGCTCCGCCTCGCCGTCGTGCAGGCCGAACGCGAGCGGCTCCTCGACGCACGGGCGCGCGGCGCGTACCCGTCGCGCATCCTCGCCGAGGCGCAGACGATGCTCGACATCGAGGAGACGCGCCTGCGGCCGCCCCGCGCCGACCACTAGAGCTGGGCGACCTTACTCAGGAGTCCTCCGGTGCGCCGCCCGGGGAACGGATCGACGCGCCGACGAACTCCTGAGAAAGGGTCGGTGGGGTCAGGAACTCGGGCCGGGGTTGGTGATGTTTGCGACGCGCTCCGCCTCGCGCTCGGCCGTTGAGGCTGCTTGACCGTTTTCAGGAGTCCTCCGGTGCGCCGCCCGGGGAACGGATCGACGCGCCGGCGAACTCCTGAGAAAGGGTCGGTGGGGTCAGGAACTCGGGCCGGGGTTGGTGATGTTCGCGACGCGCTCCGCCTCACGCTCGACCGTTGAGGCCGCTTGACCGTTCTCAGGAGTCCTCCGGTGCGCCGCCCGGGAAACGGACCGACGCGCCGACGAACTCCTGAGAAAGGGTCGGTGGGGTCAGGAACTCGGGCCGGGGTTGGTGATGTTCGCGACGCGCTCCGCCTCGCGCTCGGCCGCAGCGTCGCGTTCGGTCTCCGAACCGGGGTTCGTGATCTCGGCCTCGCCGCTCGCCGCCGGGTCGTCCTCGGTGACGTGCGGGCCGGGGTTCGTCGTGGACGCCACGCGCTCGGCCGCCGCGTCGTCGACGGCCTCGTCGTGCGGGCCCGGGTTGTTGATGTCGGCGTTCTGGTCACTCATGGGGTGCTCCTTCCGAGATCCGCCTGGGCGGTCTCCGTCTCGCGCATCGTCGCGCTGATCCGCTCTCACGGTAGGTCCGTGGGCGGGTGGCTGCAAGGGGTGGCGCCGGCCGATCAGTCGCGAGCGGCGAAGGCGTCGACCCCGGTGAGTTCGGCTGAGAGCGCCCAGAGTCGGGCCGCCTCCTCCGGATCGGTCGCGTGGTCGGCGACGCCGGAGGCCGGGGAGACCGCGGTCTCCGCCGGGCCGGCGATGTCGCAGTCCTCGCAGAACACCCCACCGAGGCCGTCGAGCGACGGCGAGGTCGCGGCCCACACCTCGGTTGCGGCACCCTGCTCGGGCGACTTGAACCCCGAGACGAGGAGGTTGCCGTCGGCGTCGACCCAGCCGAGCGCCATCATCTCCTCGCGCGGCAGGTGCCGCTGCAGCGGCGTGAGGATGCCACCGGGGTGGACGGAGAACGCGCGGACACCTTCCTCGGCACCGAGCGTGTCGAGCTGGAGGGCGAAGAGCGCGTTGGCGGTCTTCGCCTGCCCGTACGCCTCCCACTTGTCGTAGCCGTGCTCGAACTGGACGTCGTCCCAGCGGATCCCCGAGCGCTTGTGGCCGCTGGAGGACAACGCGACGACCCGCGATGACCCGCCCTTGACGATGGCGGGCCAGAGGCGGTTGACGAGGGCGAAGTGGCCGAGGTGGTTGGTCGCGAACTGGAGTTCCCAGCCGGGACCGACGCGCGTCTCGGGAGCAGCCATGACGCCGGCGTTCGTGATGACGAGGTCGAGGCCCCGGCCCGTGGCGAGGAAGCGGTCGGCGAACGCCTCGACGCTCGCGAGGTCGGCCAGGTCGAGTTCGTCGACCTCCACACCGTCGATGCCGGCGAGCTCCGCGCGAGCGGTCTCCCGGCGCCGCGCGGGGACGATGACCTGGGCACCCGCGCCGACCAGGGCACGGACGGCCTCGCGGCCGATACCGGAGTAGCCGCCGGTGACGATGGCGAGCTTGCCGGTGAGGTCGATGCCTTCGAGCACCTCCGCCGCGGTGCTCGAGTGGCCGAAGCCGGAACCGATGGGGTGCTGCGGGGTGCGCGTGCGATTGGTCATGCCCTCACGCTACGACTCCGGGGAGGGCGGCGGAACCGGAAGGACCTGGGAAGATGTGCAGCCGTCGTCGGCCCGTGGTCGTGGCCGCCCGCACCACCTGGTCTCAGCGGGTGGACAGCACGCGCACGGATGGGAGCGGGTGGCCGTGCAGCAGTGCGCGGACCTCCTGGAGGCGACGACGCACGCCCCACATCGTGACCTTCTTGAGCGACTCGGAGACGATGCCGCCGCTCATCTTCGACTCGCCAGACACCCGCTCGGTGAAGACGATGGGCGTCTCCACGACCCGGAGCCCGCGTTGCAGCGCCCGCCAGAGGAGGTCGACCTGGAAGCAGTACCCCTGTGACGCGACGTCGGCGAGGTCGATGCGGCGCAGTGCCTCGCTGCGGAATGCGCGGAACCCGCCGGTCGCGTCGGCGACACCGATCCCGAGGGCGAGTCGCGTGTAGAGGTTGCCGCCGCGACTCAGCGCGAGCCGGTGGGCGGGCCAGTTCTCGACGACGCCACCCGGGACCCAGCGTGAGCCGAGCGCGAGGTCGTGATCGTCGAGGAGCGCGATGAGGCGGGGCAGGTCCTCGGGGTGGTGGGATCCGTCCGCGTCCATCTCGACGACGACCTCGTACCCCCGGGCGAGCGCCCAGGCGAAGCCCGCGAGGTACGCGCCGCCGAGCCCGTCCTTCACGGCCCGGTGGAACACGTGCACCTCCGGGTGCTGCGCGGCGAGCTGTTCGGCGAGGAACCCGGTGCCGTCGGGGGAGGAGTCGTCCACGACGAGGATGTCGACCCCCGGGACGGCGAGCGTGCGGTTCACGATCGGCTGCAGGTTGTCGAGTTCGTTGTAGGTGGGGATGACGACGAGTGAGCGGTTCACGTCGGTTCCTTTCGGGTCGGTGGGAATGGTTCGGAGCGGGGCCGCGCCGCGACGGGCGCGCGGAGCAGGGAGCGGCGCTACGGGGTCGTGCCGACGAGCGACGCGAAGACGACGTAGTTGTTCGCGTAGGTGTTCGCGGCGTCGTCGAAGGGGCCGTTGCAGGTGATGAGCCGGAGCTGCGCGTCGGGCGTCGGCCCGTAGACCTCCTCGGTGGGGAAGGTCTTCTTCTCGACGTCGATGGCGCGGTCCACGGCGTACGTGGCGGTCGAGCCGTCGGACATCGTGACCGTCACCTGGTCGCCCGCCACGAGCTGCTTGAGGTGGACGAACACCGCCTCGCGGAGGGTCGTGTCGAGGTGGCCGGCGATGACCGCCGGCCCCACCTGGCCGGGCATGACGCCGGCGCGGTACCACCCGGCGTCCTCCCACTCGACGGGTGGCAGGAGGACACCCGACGCATCGCGTTCGAGCGGTTCGACCGCCGCGTCGACCCCGATGGACGGGATCTGCACCCGGCTCACGCTCAGCGCGCTGACATCGGCCGCCGGCGCCTGGGCGACCGGGTCCTGCTTCGCGCCGGCGGCGCCACGGTCGGCCGCCTCCGAGGAGGTGATGGGGCCGTCGGCGGCGTTCGGCGAGGTCGGCGTCTGCCCGGCGTGCGTCGTGGCGCAGCCCGAGAGGGCGAGCGCCGTGAGGAGCGCTGCGGCGGCGGCGAGCGTGCCGATCCGACGGCGCTGTGCGCGGATCATGAGGTGGCTCCCTCGGTGAGCGGTGGACACCCGTCCAGCTCACCGGTCGTGAGCATCATCGGTGCGAGGGCTGCCCAGGCGGCGCCGAAGTAGCTCGGCACCTCCTGCGCGAGTTCGTCGGCGGCCCGGAGGTCGTCCGCCGACTCCGGCAGGTTGCCCACGGCGGCGCGCGCGGCCGCTCGGGCCTGGAGGGCGAGCGGGTGCACGTCCGAGGTCAGCGGTGATCCGCCGAGATCGGTCTCCGCACGCAGCTCCTTCGAGCGCGCGAGGGTCGAGGCGAGGCGGGCGGCCGTCGCCCGGTCGGCGGTGTCGCACGACTCGGCGTAGCGGATCGGGAGCCGGGCCGCGTCGTAGCCGTAGCGGACGCTCTGCCCGGTCCCTGCCGCACCCGGCATGGCGTCGACGGTGCCGTCGGCGTGCACCTGGGCCCAGTCGGGCGGGAGCGGGCTCTCGTAGAGCAGGGTGGTCGTGACCGCCGCGGAACCCGCCTGCAGTTCGGCCCACCGCGGGTCACCGGTCGCCGCACCCAGCACCGAGAAGGCGACGGGGGAGGCATAGGACGGGTTGTACGCGTAGGGCTCGGTCGCAGCGGCCCAGACACCGGGCAGCAGGATCCGGCCCGCGGCGGTCTCGGCGGTCATGCGGTCCGCGATCACACCGGCGAGCGTGACGCCGGCCTCGGTGAACCGCGGCTCGTCGAACCGGGTGCCGGCGACGACGAGCGCGCGGGCGGCGTCGAGGTCCGCATCGCTGGCGGGTTCGTCGTCGACGACCTCGCCATCGCGCCACTGCCAGGCGAGCAGCCCGTCGGGCCGCTGCAGGTGCTGCTCGGTCCAATCCCAGATCTCGGTGAAGGACTGCTCGTCCCCGACCCCGGCCGCGACGAGCAGTCCGTAGGCCTGCCCTTCGCTGACCGTGTCGTCACCCTGGTCCCGGCGCACGACGCGGCCGTCGTCGACCCAGTCGGTAAGGAAGGCGTCGGCGGCCTCGGTGGTGGTCCGGTCCGTGACCGTCGAGGTCGGACCAGGCTGACCGTCGGCGTCGGTCGCGCCGGGTGACGCCGCGGTCGGGCCCTGGAGGAGGTTCGCCGGGAACCCGGTAGCCAGGGAGGCGATCACGGCGGTCGCGGTGGCCGCGGCGACCGCGGTCGCGGCGATACCGATCGTCTTCTTGGCACTCATGGTCAGCTCACCGCCGTCCCGAGGTCGCGCACGAGCCGGGCGAGCTTCGTGTCGAGGTCGTCGAGGACGCCCCGCAGCGTCGACGACTGCTCGGCGAGTCCACCACCACCGGTCTCCACCGGGCCCTCGGGAGCGTCGCCGGCGGCTGAGCTGTCGAGGACGGGCATGAGGGTGACGCCGCCTGCGGCGTTGTCGAGCACGAAGAGCGTGCTCACGGTGCCGGGGGCGAGGTTCACGGAGGCTTCGGCCGCCTGCTTGCCGCCGGTCAGCTCGAGATCCCACGGGCCTGCTGGGACGCTCGCGTAGTCGGTCGCCGTCCCGGTGGTGGCGCCCTTCGCGATCGGCATGCCGGTCGAGGTGCTGACGTCGACGCTTTTGACGTCGGTCGACGCCTGGATCAACCGGATGCGCGCCGCACCCTCGGCCGGACCGGTGAGGTCGTCCTCGAACACCTTCGTCTGCAGGTCCTTGTTGGGACCGTAGGCGGCGACGGTGGCCGCCTCCCCGGCGGTGATGGTCACGTTGGTGCTGATGACCGGCTTCGTGCTGTCGGGCGACCCGGCGGGCACCATCGACACCACGTAGGTGCCGGCGGCCAGGTCGGTGTAGGGGGAGACCTGGCCGTAGGCGACGTCGTCGAGTTCGAACACGGTCGCGCCGCCGGAGAGTGCCGACAGCTTCACGTCGACGGTCTTGGTGTCGGCCGAGAGGTGGCCGACGCGGATCCAGCCGGAGCCTGAGACCTCGGTGGTGGCGGCGCTCGCGGCGGTGGTGCCGAAGCCGATGAGCGCTGCCGTCGCGACGGCTGCGATGCCGCTGAGGGCGAGTCGCCTGGTGGTGGTGGTTCGCATGGTGGAACTCCTGTTCTTCGGGTGGGTCGGGGTTTCGGGTGGCCCGGGCGTCCGGCTCGAGCCGGTGCTCGGGAAGGTGGTCAGCGCACGACGTCGGGTTCGACGACCGAGTAGGTGACCCGCACGCCGGCCGCCGTCTGCTCGACGCGGTCGGCCGCGTAGTCGCCCTGGATCGAGCGGATGGAGTCGGCCAGACGGCCGTCGCCCACCTCGGTGCCGGTGCGGAGCACCATCGTCCGGCGCACGTCGCCCGTCTCGCCGTCGAGCACCGGGATGCTCTCGAGCCGGACCGGCGTCGTGGCGAGTACCTGGCCGAGCGCCAGGAGGGCGCGGGAGTCGAGCTGGCCGTCGCTGAGGGTCTGCGCGGCCTCCGCCGAGACGCTGAGCGAGGGGTTCAGCAGGAGCTGCGCACCGAGCGCCGCCCGAGCCGCCGTGCGCCCGGCAGCCTGTTCGGCCGCCGCGTCGAGACCGTCGGCGTCGATGCGGCGGACCTCGACGGCCTGCGTCCCGGAGCCGAAGGTCGCGACGAGCTCGGAGTTGTCGATCGCGCCCTTCACCTCGGGGAAGGTGGTCGGGAAGGTCCGCATCGAATCGGTCGTGACGATGTAGTCGGCGTCGCGCCAGCCGTTGGGCGACTGGGCCTGGACGGCGGAGTCGGTGTCCATCTTGTAGTACCAGATGACGTTGTCACGATCGAAACCGCTCTCGACGAGGTCGACCCACATCGCGTCGTCGACGATCACGCGGGACTCCTTCGGCACATTGGTCTGGACCCACTGCTGGGCCTGCCGGACCGGCTTGTCGAGGTCGGCGAGGAGGAAGCCGCGGAGCTGGGTCGCCGTGTTGGGGACGGCGACGACGGCTGCAGCGAGCACCGCGGCGACCCAGACGGCTCCGGCCGCACGTCCGCCGAGGAGACGACGGCGTTGTGCTCCGGCCTCGACGGTCGAGCGGCGACGGAACCGGCGGATGGCGGCGCCGGTCACGCCCATGATGAGGATCGCCATGAACGGCAGCAGCATGATGACGTACGGCACCGGCAGGTAGCCGCCCGGGCGCAGCATGAACAGGCCGAGGAAGACGGTCATCGCGGCGATGACACGCAGTCGCGAGATGAAGAGCCCGGCGACGGCGGCCACCGCTCCGGCGACGAGGAGTGCCGCGTCCAACTGCCACCACATGCTGAGGGTCTTCGCCGACAGGCTCTCCGGGTCGAACAGCGACCCGCTCGTGACGCGGGATCCGAGCTGGAAGAAGACGCCACCGAGGAGGCTCACCCGGTCAGGGCCGGGGATGAGTTCGCCCTTGATGGCGGCGAAGAGCACGTAGGTGAAGCCGATGACGACGACGATGGTCGCGGCGACCGGCAGCGTGTACCGGCGGGTCTCCTTCCGAGCAGCGCGCCACATGGTCCAGGCGAGGAAGGGCAGGGCGAGCAGGAAGGTCTCCTTGCTCAGCACGGCGATGCCGAACGCGGCGGCGGAACCCGCGAAGCCGACGAGCTGGTGCTTGCGGCTCGTCGCGAGGATGAAGGCGCCGAGGAGCCAGGGCACCGCGACGTTGTCGAGGTAGACGGTGCGGTGGAACTGCACGGCGAGCGGTGAGATCGCGAACACGAGTGCGGCGACGGCGGCCATGGCCCGGCTGAGGTGCAGGCGGCGTGCGAGGACCCACACGAGCACGACGGCGATGAGCGTCGCGACGACCATGGCCTCACGTGCCGCGATCACGGCGATGTCGTAGCGGTCGAACGCACCGGTCAACCCCGTGTAGGCCGCGATCTGCAGCCAGCCGAGGGGCGGGTGGTCGTACCAGTAGGTGTAGTGGGCGAGTTCGCCGAGCTTCAGGACGCTCCACGCCTGGGCGGTGTAGGTGCCCTCGTCGTCGATGCGCTGCGGGGAACCGCCCAGGTTCATCGCTTGCACGACGGCGGCGATGGCGAGCACGGGCAGGAGGAAGGCCAGGGTGCGACCGTGGCGTGAGAGCCAGCGGCGCACGACGCCGGGGCCTCGCTTCGTCGGTGGCCCTGAGGCGAGCCAGCTGAGGCGGTCGTTCTCCAGGTGGAGCTCTGGTCGGCCGGGGGCGGCCGGGCGTTCGAGGATGCCGGTCATCGGGTTGCTCCGTTCTGGAGGACGAGCTCGGGTGCGCGGTCGGGCAGGTCGACGGAGACGGGAGCGGCCTCGGTGGCCTCGGCGACCTCCTCGCTGCGGTGGGCACCGGTGTGTTCCGTCTTCTCCCAGGAGTGGTCGCCCTTCCACTCGCGGAAGACGGAACGGACGGCGGCCAGGCCGAGGAAGATCTGGTACGGGAAGGTGCCGAGGATCAGCCGGGCGTAGTCGCGGAGGCGGACCTTCTGGCCGTAGAGGCGGCCGAACTCACCGAGCCCGGAGGCTTCCACCGCGAGGGTGACGATCGTCGGCGCGAGCGGGATGAAGGTGAGAAGGGCGATCGGTGCGGGCACCTTCGCGAACAGCACCAGCAGGACGGAGACGGGGATGAGGAGGCCGGTCGCCGCCTGGAGGAACGGCATCGACAGCAGGTATCGCGCGAACATGCGCTGACGGAACGTCGGCAGCTTGCGCCACTCGCCCTTCTTCAGGACCTGCAGGAACCCCTGGTTCCAGCGCGTGCGCTGCTTGTAGAGCGACTGCAGGGTGCCTGGGGTCTCCTCGCGGGTGACGACCTCCGGGCTGTAGGCCACGACGACCGTCGCGCCGGCGCTCGAGAGTCGGACGCCGAGCTCGCAGTCCTCGGCGAGGCAGCCGTCGTCCCAGCCCTCCGACCAGTCGAGCCAGGTCTTCTTCACGAACACCGTGTTGCCGCCGAGCGGGATGAAGCGGGAGTTCGCGTGGAAGTGCAGGCGCGACCGGAACCAGAAGTAGTACTCGAGCACGTTCCGGAGCGACCACCAGCTCGACTGGAAGTTCATGAGCTGCACGCCACCCTGGACGACGTCGGCGCCGCTCTCGGTGAAGCGGGAGTCCACGAGCGTGAGCAGGCGCGGATGCACCTCGTCCTCGGCGTCGAACACGCCCACGACGTCGCCCCGGGCGATCTGCAGCGCCCGGTTGAGCGCCTTGGGCTTGTTCTTCGGCACGCTGTCGTCGACGACGACTTTGATGAGGTCGGGGTGCCGCGCGGCGGCCTCGCGGACGACGCGCTCGGTCCCCGGGTCGTCGTGGCCCACGATCGCGATGATCTCGAAGTCGGGGTGGTCCTGTTCGGCGAGGCGGTCGAGGGTCTGACCCATGACCTCCTCCTCATGCCGACCGGGGACGAGCAGGGTGAAGGAGTGCTTGGCGGGCAGCGGGACCGCGGCGAACCCCGTGTTCTTCAGGTGGCCGGTCGACCGCCAGGCGTGGAGCATCCAGTAGAGCGTGGTCACGGCGATGATCGTCAGCGCGGCGGCGAACAGCAGCATGGTGCCGTAGCCGAGCCACTCGCCGATGCTCCAGGAGCCGGGGTCGGCCGCCGACGCCGGGTCCACCAGGGTGCCGCGGTTCGGCAGCGGTTCCGTGGGTGCCGCGGGCTGCGGGGTCAGCAGGGGAGCGGGCTCGTCCGCGGCGGCGAACGGGCGGGCGGGGATGAGCGCGAGCGCTCCGAGCAGCGGTGCGAGTGCGGGTGCCATCAGGACAGGCCTCCAGAGGTCGGCAGTGCGTGGGTCGGTGCGGATCGACGAGTGGTCGTGGTGCGCGGTGCGGCGGCGGGTGCCGGCGCGGCCGGGCTCGAAACGGAGGTTTCCTGCGACGTCGTGCTCCGACGGCGACCGGTCGCCGACTCGGCGGGTCGGAAGACGACGTAGCGGTAGGCGAGGAACCGGAACACCATGCCGAGGACGAGTCCGACGCCGTTGCCCGCGATGTTGTCGGCAAGCGGCGTGGTGTAGCCGAGGACGTAGTGCGAGACGAACAGACAGCCCGCGGCGATCCCGAGGCCGAGGACGTTCATGAGCGCGAAGAGGGCGCCCTCCTTCCACACCGCGCGGCGGTGCTCGGTCCGGAAGGTCAGCGCCCGGTTGCCGAGCCAAGCGACGACCGTGGCGACGGCGACGGAGATCACCTTCGCTCCGATCGGCTTGTCGTCGAGCACGGTGAACCGCAGGAGGTTGTACACACCGACGTCCACGACGAACGCGGTGCCGCCGACGAGGCCGAAGGTGACCAGCTGGGAGACGAGCTTGGGCAGTCGCAACGGCTGGCGTGCACGGCGTGGACGTGTTCCCGGAGCGACGGATCGTTCGGGAAGGGACGGCTGGCTCGGGTGCACGACGGAAGATTCGGGCTTCACGGTCATGCACGCCGTTCGGGGGCAGTGGGAAGCCCGGTTTGGTCGAGGCGACCGCAGCTCAGGGCTTTGCCAGGTTCATGAAACAGGGCCGAAATACCTTGATTTTCTGCGGAAGTTGACGTACTCGCGAGGCCATGGGGGGCAACACCGCGGACCCCTGAACTGGGCTGCCGCCCGCCCGTCAACCGGCACGACGGCGATCCCTCGGTCGCCTACGATGGGGGCAACGCCCGGTGTGCTCGGGCGTCGCGTCGCCCTGATTCCCGGGTGCGCGAGGACGACCGGCACAGAGGGAGACATCTGGTGGGAAAGCTGATCTACGGGAGTTCATCGCGTGAGCTCGAACTCGACGACCGGATGCTCGCGCATGTGAAGTCGATCGCGGTCATGAAACTGCGGCGCAACGAGTCCTTCACGATCTCCTGGCCGCGCTCGCTCGAGACCGGTGGCGGACGCGTGACGATCTGGGTGCACCCGTCGATCTCGCTGCAGTTCGAGTTCGACCAGGAGCAGCGTCCCGAGCTCAACCGCAGCTGGCTCGAGTCGATGATGCAGGACGCCAACAAGACCGGCGACCTCGCGATCGGCCGTGAGGTCCCCGACATCGACGAGCGGGCGCGCCCGACCAACGTCAGCGAGCCCCGCCCCCGGAAGTCGTCCGCGTGAGCGATCGGGTGATCGTCCTCACCGGTGCGAGCGACGGCATCGGCGCTGCGGCTGCAAAGGCGTTGATGGACGCGGGCGAGCAGGTCGTGGTGGTCGGGCGGTCACCGGAGAAGACGGCAGCCGTCGCGCGACGGATCGGGGCTGCATCGTTCATCTGCGACTTCGCCGAGCTGGCACAGGTTCGCCTCCTCGCCGAGCATCTCCTCGAGCAGTACCCGCGGATCGACGTCCTCGCCAACAACGCCGGCGGCATCTTCGGTGCCGACCGCCGGGTCACGACGGACGGCCATGAGCAGACGTTCCAGATCAACTACCTGGCACCCGCGCTCCTCACCCATCTCCTGCTGGACCGCCTCGTCGAGTCCGAGGCGACGGTCATCAACACCTCGAGCGTCGCCAACCGCCTGTTCGGGAAGCTCGACCTCGACGACCTCGACGCCGAACGCTCCTATTCGCCCACGCGCGCCTACGGCAACGCGAAGCTCGCGCAGATCCTCTTCACGAAGGAGCTCGACCGCCGGTACGGCCCGCGCGGCCTGTCCGCGGCGGCGTTCCACCCGGGGGTCATCTCGACGAACTTCTCCA
The DNA here is from genome assembly GCF_001650455.1 of Plantibacter sp. H53. NCBI lineage: Bacteria > Bacillati > Actinomycetota > Actinomycetes > Micrococcales > Microbacteriaceae > Plantibacter > Plantibacter sp. H53. The sequence goes on along the minus strand of NZ_LWCT01000004.1, from coordinate 32,880 downwards.
GCTCGCCCGACGGCGCGATGCGGTTCCTCTATGCGAACCCGCTCGGGCGTCGCCTGCTGAACACCCCCGAGGAGGGCGCCGACACGCTCTTCTGGCTGGCCGAGAGTCAGCCGGGACTCGACTGGACCTCGGGCGGCTACTTCGCGAAGCGGAAGCCCGCACGCACGAACAAGCTCGCCGCCGACGTCGCCCTCGCCCGCGGGCTCTGGGAACGGACCGAGGAGATGCTCGCCGAGCACCGCTGAGCGGTCCCGCCGGTTCACCGCAGCAGCTCCCGCGTCCCCGGGTCGTGGTGACGGGAGCCTAGGCTGGTGGGATGCGATGGAACGAATGGACGACGGCGCTCGTCGTCGCCGGGGTCCTCGCCCTCGCCGCGGTGCTGATGCTCCTGATCCTCGGACCCGAGGCGCCTGTCGTGTGGGGACTCGTCTCCGGGGTGCTGCTCGCCCTCGTCGTCGGTGCCATGGCGTTCGTCAAGCGCGAGCGCTGACTGGGGCGATCCTGAGAAGGCCTGGGCGAGTCGGGCGACGGTGCGCGAGGATGGACCAATGACGACGAAGCGCATCCTGTTCATCGGCGGCAGTGGCATCATCTCCTCGGCATCGGTCGCCAGAGCGGTGTCGCTCGGCCATGACGTCACCGTCCTGAACCGCGGCCTGTCCCACGTCCGCCCCCTCCCCGAGGAGGTCGAGCTCCTCCGCGCGGACGTGCGCGACACCGACGCGGTGACCGAGACGCTCGGCTCGCGCGAGTTCGACGTCGTGGCGCAGTTCACCGCGTTCACGCCACCGCAGGTGCAGGCGGACATCGACCGGTTCGCCGGTCGGATCGGCCAGTACGTGTTCATCAGCTCCGCATCCGCATACCAGAAGCCGCCACAGCGCCTGCCCGTGGTCGAGTCGACGCCGCTCAGGAACCCGTTCTCCCAGTACGCGCGCGACAAGATCTCCTGCGAGGACGTCCTCGTCCACGCTTACCGCGAAGAGGGGTTCCCGGCGACGATCGTGCGCCCGTCGCACACCTACGACCGCACGCTCATCCCGACGATGGGCCGACGCACCGACCTCGACCGCATGCGCGCGGGCAAGCCGGTGGTCGTGCACGGCGACGGGACGACCCTCTGGACCATCACCCACACCGCGGACTTCGCGGTCGGGTTCGTCGGCCTGCTGGGTCGCCGCGACGTGCTCGGGGAGGCCTTCCACATCACGGGCGACCACGCACCGAGCTGGAACGACATCACCCGGTGGATCGCGGAGGCGGCGGGCGTGGAGGCCGACATCGTGCACGTGCCGTCCGACGTCATCGCGGAGGTCCACCCACCGCTCGGGCCGACGCTCCTCGGCGACAAGGCGTTCCCGATGGTCTTCGACAACACGCGCATCCGCAGTCTCGTCCCGGAGTTCCGGCCCACCATCCCGTTCTGGGACGGCGCGGCGGAGATGGTGGCGTTCCACGACGCGAACCCGCACTGGCAGCCGGCCGAACCGGAGCTCGACGCGGCCTTCGACCGGATGGTCGCCGCCGTCGGGCGCTGAGCCCGTCGACAAGCTCAGGGACCGGCGGGTGCGGCTCAGGGACCGGCGGGGGTGGCCTCCGCGGCCCGGAGGTCCTTCCGGAGGATCTTCCCCGACGCCGACTTCGGGATGGCGTCGACGAACGCCACGCGCCGGATCTTCTTGTGCGGGGCGACCCGCTCGGTGACCCACGCCATGAGCGCCTCGGCCGTGACGTCCTGGCCCGGTTGCAGGACCACGAAGGCCTTCGGCACCTCCTGGCCCTCATCGTCGAGCACCCCGATGACGGCCGCGTCGGCGATCGCCGGGTGGCCGAGCAGCAGCGCCTCGAGCTCCGCCGGGGCCACCTGGTAGCCGTGGTACTTGATGAGCTCCTTCAACCGCTCGATGATGCGCACGGTGCCGTCACCGCGGACCGTCGCGATGTCGCCGGTGTGGAGGAAGCCGTCGGTCTCGAGGGTCTCGCGAGTGGCCTCCTCGTTGCCGAGGTACCCGAGCATGACGTTCGGCCCCGCGCAGAGCAGCTCGCCCGCCGCGCTCTCCTCGTCCGAGCCCTCGGCCGGGTAGTCCACCTCGGCGCCGGTCTCGGGATCGACGATCCGGCACTGCATGTTCGGCAGCGTCGTGCCGACGCTGTCGAGCGACGCCCCCTCGGCCTGGAACGCGATCGCGTGGCTGACCGGGCTGAGTTCCGTCATGCCGTAGCCCTGCCGCATCCGACAGCCGAGGCGCTCCTCGACCGCCCGCCCGAGCGTCGCGTCCAGCGGTGCCGCACCCGAGAAGATCGTGTGGACGCTCGAGAGGTCGAACTCGTCGACGAGCGGGTGCTTCGCGAGTGCCACCGCGATCGGCGGGGCGATGAACACGTAGCTGCACCGGAAGTCCTGGATGATCCGGAGGAACTCAGCCAGGTCGAACCGCGGCATGGTCACGAGGGAGGCCCGCCGCGACAGCGCGAGGTTGAGCAGCACCGTCATGCCGTAGATGTGGAAGAACGGCAGGACCGCGAGGATCCGGTCGTCGGCGACCATGCCGAGCTGCGGGATCGACTGCTGCACGTTCGCGACGAGGTTCCGATGCGAGAGCATCACGCCCTTCGGCCGACCCGTCGTGCCGGAGGAGTAGGGCAGCACCGCCACGTGCGTGGCCGGGTCGAACGAGACGTCCGGCGCGGGGAGGCGGCGCATGAGGAGGTCGCTCAGCGACGCGTGCCCCTCGGCGCCGTCGAGGACGACGACGCGGTCGGAGGGGATGCCGCAGGCGCTCGCCGCAGCCCAGGCCTGGGGGAGCAGCGGCGAGACGGTGAACAGCATCGTCGCGCCGGCGTCGCGCAGCTGCGCCTCGATCTCCTCGGCGTTGTAGAGGCCGTTCACCGTCGTCGCCGTCGCGCCCGCGCGCAGGATGCCGTGGAACACGGTCGCGAAGGCGGGGACGTTCGGCGCGTGGAGGGCGACGACGTCGCCGACCCCGATGCCGGCCGCCGCGAGGGCGCCGGCCAGGGCGTTGATCTGGCCGATGAGCTGTCGATAGCTCGTCTCGGCGCCGGTCGTGCCGTCGCGGAGGGCGATGCGGTCGAGGTCGCTCGGGGCGATGCCGCCGAACAGGGCGTCGTAGACACTCACGTCGGGGATCTCGACGTCGGGATGCGGGCTGGTGAACACGAGTGATCTCCTTCGAACACCGGTGATGGTGGAGTGAGTCTATCCACGCCGGGTGCTCGTTAGGCTGAACCCGTGAACGCGTCCCGCCCCATCCTCGGTCTCCTACTCGACGTCGACGGCCCCATCGCCAGTCCGATCACTCGGACGATCAACCTCCCGAGCATCGCGCAGGACCTCGCGACGCTCGCGAACGCCGGGGTCCCGATCGCCTTCAACACCGGGCGGAGCGACGCGTTCCTCCGCGAGGTGGTCGTCCCACCGCTCCTGGCCGCCGGGCTCGCGGACGACGTCCGGCTCTACGGCATCTGCGAGAAGGGTGCCGTGTGGTTCGGCTTCTCGGCGGCCGGGGTCGACGAGCTGAGCCTCGATCAGGACGTCGCGATGCCGGAGGGCTACGGCGACGCCATCGAACGCCTCGTCGACGAACGGTACGCCGAGACGGTGTTCTTCGACCACACCAAGCGCGCGATGGTCTCGGTCGAGCAGCACGTCGAGGTGCCGGCAGCGGACTACGCCCTCGTGCGGAAGCACTTCGACGACGACGCCCGAGCCGAGCTCGCCCGACGCGGGTTCGGCGTCGATCACGCCCCCGGCCGCTACCCGGACGACGCCGGCCTCGTGCAGTACCGCATCGATCCCACGATCATCTCCACCGACATCGAGTCGGTCCGGCTCGGCAAGGACCTCGGCGCCGAGCGCGCGCTCGAACTCCTCGAAGCCGACGGTGGTGCGCTCCCACTCGCCTGGCGCACGGTCGGCGACTCCCGGAGCGACTACGCGATGGCCGACTGGTTGTTCGAGCACGGGTACGAGGTCGCGCACGTGGACGTCCGTCCCGCCGACGGCGTCCCCGAGAAGCCCTACCCGGTGCTGACCCACCCGACGCTCATCCACGACGAGGCCGGCGCGGCCTTCCTGGCCCGCTGGGTCGCCATGGTGCAGGGGACCGCGACCGACGACGCCGACGTGAGCTGACCATGGCCGGCGACGAGGGACGTCCGACGGGCCGCCGTCGACCCGGTCCGACGACGGAGCGCGGGCTCGACCGCGTCGTCAACTTCAGCGACGCCGTCGTCGCGATCGCGATCACGCTGATCATCCTCCCGCTCGTCGACCTCGCCCAGGAACACGACGACGGCTCCGTGGTCGCGTTCTTCGGCCACAATTGGACCGGCCTCGCCGCGGCCGCGCTGAGCTTCGTCGTCATCGCCAACTTCTGGCGCGACCACCACCGCCTGTTCGAGCGCACCGCCGGATACTCGACGCGGCTCGTGACCCTGAACTTCGTCTGGCTCGCCGGGATCGTGTTCCTGCCGCTGCCGACGGTGCTCCTCTTCGACGGGACGGGCGACGACCGCGGAGCCCCCACGCTCTACATCGCGACGATGCTCGTCTCGATGGTCGCGGTACGACTCCAGCAGGTGGTCGTCGAGCGGGACGGGCTGCTCAGCGAGGAAGCGGCAGCTGCGCCGCGCCAACCATGGGTGCTCGTGTGGTTCCCGACCGGCCTGATGCTGCTCGCCGGCGTCCTGGCCGCGACGGTGCCGGGGCTCGGCGCCCAGGCGCTGTACCTCCTACTGCTGTCGATCCCGATCGGGTGGATCGGCAGTCGGCGGCACCGGGCCGACCCCGGTTCCTGAGCCCGTTCCGATCCCTGAGCCTGTCGAAGGGCGGAGTGGGTCGGGTGTGGGCTGCACTTCGACAGGCTCAGTGACCGGTGGTGGTTCAGGTCTGGCAGTGGGGACACCAGTAGGTGTCGCGGAGGGCGGTCGGGTCGGCGCCGAGCTTGCCCCGCTGGATCCGGGTGCCGCACCGCAGGCAGCGCTGGCCGTCGCGCCCGTACACCCAGGTCTTCCGGCCGGGCCTCGTGTCGCCCGTCGTGACCCGGTTGCGGCGGTCGCGATTGGCGTTGATGAGCCGGTAACCGAGTCGCACGGCACCCGGCAGGTCGACCTCGGCGGTGGGTCGCGTCGGCAGGACGCCGCGGATGAAGCACAGCTCGTTGACGTACTCGTTGCCGAGTCCGGCGAGGTTGCGCTGGTCGAGCAGCGCGACGTGGATCTCGCGGCCGTCGGCCTCGAGGTTGTGGATGGCACGCTCCTCGTCCCAGTCCGGACCGAGGAGGTCGGGACCGAGCCAGCCGAAGCGCTCCTCGTCCTCGCGGGAGGGGAACACCTCGACGAGGCCGAGTTCGAACCCGACCGTCACCCAGTGCTGCGTCGACACGATCGCGCGCGCCTTCCAGGCCGGCCGCCGCCAGTGCTCGCCCGGCTGGTAGACGTGCCACAGCCCCTCCATCTTGAGGTGCGTGTGGAGGGTGTGGTCGCCGATGTGGTGCAGGAGGTGCTTGCCGCGGGGGATGACGTCGTGGACGACGTCGCCCCGGAGGTCGACGGTCGCGAAGGCGGGCACCCGCAGGTCGAAGCCGGTGACGACCTCGCCGGCGAGCGCCTGCCGCAACCGGTGCGCGGCTTGGAAGACCGTGTCACCCTCTGGCATGAACCGCTCCGTCCGTTCCGGCTACGGTGCCACCGGCAGGGTGTCCGGCGCAACCCGTGGCGGAACGGTAGCGCGCAAGTTCACCCACGCCGGAGCCGCAATCCACGTGGCGTCTCGACGAACCCGGCGTCGCGGAGGGCGTGGCCCGTCGGGGTGCCGAGCACGAAGGCGCCGTTGACCTGCTCGATGCCGAGCTTCTCGATGCGACCCGCCCGCACCGTCGCCGCCAGGGAACGCGCCCCGGCACGGAGCTGGTCGTCGTCCTCCGAGAACACGAGCGCCGTCTTGCCGCCGCGTTCAAGGTAGTAGACCGGTGCTCCGTCGACGAGGACGACGAGCGCACCCGCCTTCCGACCCGGGCGGTGTCTCACCCCGGTGACCTCCTGCCCCGGCCACCCGAGGGCGGCGCCGTACGGGTTCGCCGGGTCGGTCGCGGCGAGGGTGACGGCGTCGAGCGGTGGTTCGTCATCGGTCCGGATGAATCCGCGCAGGCGGTCGACGGTGCCCGAGGAGGCGAACTGGGCCCCGCCGAGGCGCTCCACGAAGTACCCGCGACGGCAGCGGCCGTTCTCCTCGAACTGCTTGAGCACGCGGTAGGCGAGGGCGAAACCGCCCGTCACCCCCTCCGCGACGACGGAGCCGCGGGTGACGACGCCGTAGCGCTCGAGCAGGGTCTCGCCCGTGGCGACGGCTCGGATGGTGGCGTCCTGCTCGGCCAGCGGCAGGATCGACCACCGTCCGCCGAGCGTCTGACTCGCCCGCGTCGACATCGAGGGACGTTGCAGGTTGCGCGCGCGGTACAGCTTCGATCGCGGGGTCTGCCGTTGCACCCGGTGCGCCGAGTTCCCCGAACCGGAGCCGACGAGCGTGCGGAGTGGGGAGAAGGTGTCGTTGGTGACGAGCCCGGCCCACACGAGCTCCCAGAGGGCGTCGACGAGAAGTTTGTCGTCCGTCGAGCCGACCGACTCCGCGAGCTGCCGGAAGAAGTACGCACCGCCCCCACCGAGCGTCGCGAGCAACTCGGTCTGCAGGGCGTCGGGGGTGTGCGGCGTCGGAGCGAGCGGCAGCGTGAGTGGTGCCGTGTCGGCGAGGTGGAGCGCGACCCAACCGTCGTTGCCGGGGATCGACCCGCTGCCCGACCACACGACCTCGCCCGTCGCGGTGAGCTCGTCGAGCATCGCGGGACTGTAGTCGGCGACGCGCGAGGGCAGGATCAGCGACTCCCAGGCCGACGCCGGGATGGGCGCACCGGCGAGCTGGTCGATGACCGTCGCGACGCCGTCGACACCGCGCAGCGTCCCGCCGAGGTGCTGCCACACCGGCAGGAATCGGGCGAACGCCTGCTGCTCGACCGGCTCGACCTCGTGCCGCAGAGCGGCCAGCGATCGGATGCGGAGCTTGCGCAGCACGCCGGCGTCGCACCACTCCGTCGCGTCGGTGGGGCCGCGGTCGGTGTCGTCGCCCTCGCCCACCTGCTGCCTGCCGGCGGGGAGGAATTCGCCCTTGACCACGCGTCCGGCGTCGGCCAATCGGGCGAGCGTGTGCTGGACCACCGCCGTCCCGAGACCGAAGCGCCTGGCCGTCTGTCCGGTCGTGAACGGCCCGTGCGTGCGCGCGTGGCGCGCGAGGAGGTCGCCCAGCGGGTCGGCGACCGGCTCGGTGAACGCGACGGGTACGCCGATGGGCAGCGGGGTGCCGAGGGCGTCGCGGAGTCGTCCGGCGTCCTCGATCGCGGCGAAGCGCTCTTCGCCGGCGATCGGGACGCGGATGACGCGCTTCGAGCGTTCGAGTTCGGCGACGGCGGCCGCCGAGCGAGCCGGATCCGGGGACCAGGCTTGCGGGTCGTCGCCGCGACTCGCCTCGCCGTCGGTGGAGACGGTGACGCCGTCGAAGGTCGTCCGGGCTGCTATCTCGTCGATGGTGAGCGGGCCGAGCATCCGCAGCGCGTCGGCGACGCCCTCGACCCCCTTGAGTCGTCGCTCGGGGTCGAGACGCTGCAGCTCGAGCGCGGTCTGTTCGATGACACCCGGGTCGAGCAGCTCGCGGAGTTCCACGCGGCCGAGGAGTTCGCCCAGCATGGTGCTGTCGACCGCGAGCGCGGCGGCCCGGCGCTCGGCCAACGGGCTGTCGCCCTCGTACATGAACGCGCCGACGTAGCCGAACAGGAGTGAACGGGCGTAGGGCGAGGGCTGATCCGTCGTGGTCTCGACGATGCGGATCGCGCGCGACTGCAGCTCGCGCGCGAGGTGGTCGAGGGCCGGGAGGTCGTAGACGTCCTGCAGACACTCGCGGAGCGTCTCGAGGATGATCGGGAACGTCGGGTACTGCTTCGCGACCTCGAGGAGCTGGGCCGAGCGCTGGCGCTGCTGCCAGAGCGGCGAGCGTTTCTGCGGCGAGTAGTTCGGGAGCAGCAGCGCACGGGCGGCGCACTCGCGGAACCGTGAGGCGAACAGCGCCGAGCCACCGACCTCCTGCGTGACGAGGGCGTCGAGCTCCTCCGGTTCGAAGACGAAGAGCTCGGCTCCCGGCGGCTCGCTCTCGGTGTCGGGCAGGCGGACGATGATGCCGTCGTCGCTCGCCACCGCCGAGCCGTCGACCCCCAGACGCTCCTGCACCCGGGCTCCGACCGCGAGCGCCCAGGGCGCGTGCACACGGAGTCCGTAGGGGGAGTGGAGGATGACCCGCCAGTCGCCGAGTTCGTCGCGCGAGCGTTCGACGACGAGCGTCGTGTCGTTGGGGACGACGCCGGTGGCTTCGCGCTGCTCACGGACGTACGCGATGAGGTTGCTGATGGCCCGCTCGTCGAGGCCGGCTGCCTCGAGACGTGGGGTGGACCCCGTGCCGGTGGTGTCGAGCTCGCGCACGAAGGCGCCGATGGCGCGACCGAGCTCGGCCGGGCGACCGATGCCGTCGCCCTTCCAGAACGGCAGTCGCCCCGGCTGGCCGAACGCCGGGGTCACGAGCACGCGGTCGTGGGTGATCTCCTGGATGCGCCAGCTCGTGGCGCCGAGGGCGAAGACGTCGCCGACGCGGGACTCGTAGACCATCTCCTCGTCGAGCTCGCCGACGCGCGCGCCGGCGCCGGACTCGCCGACCATGAACACGCCGAAGAGCCCGCGGTCGGGGATGGTGCCGCCGCTCGTGACGGCCAGGCGCTGGGCTCCCGGCCGACCGGTCAGCACCCCGGCGTCGCGATCCCAGACGATCCGCGGCCGCAGTTCGGCGAAGGCGTCGGAGGGGTAGCGTCCGGCCAGGAGGTCGAGCGTCGCCTCGAAGGCCGAGCGGGGCAGGGAGGCGAACGGGGCACTGCGCTTGACCGTCTCGAACCAGTCCTCCACGCCGAGTTCGTCGAGCGCGACCGCCGCGACCGTCTGTTGCGCGAGGATGTCGAGCGGGTTCGAGGGGACCTCGATCGCCTCGATGAGCCCGGCCTCCATCCGCTCGGTCGCGACCGTGGTGCTGATGAGGTCGGCGCGGTGCTTCGGGAACAGGACGCCTCGGGAGACCTCGCCCACCTGGTGGCCGGCGCGGCCGACCCGCTGCAGGCCGCTCGCGACGCTCGGCGGGGACTCCACCTGGATGACGAGGTCGACCTCGCCCATGTCGATGCCGAGCTCGAGGCTCGAGGTCGCGACCACGCAGCGCAGGCGGCCGGACTTGAGGTCCTCCTCGATGCCCGCGCGCTGCTCCTTGGAGACGGATCCGTGGTGGGCGCGTGCGAGGAGCGGGATGTCGTCGTCGCTCTCCTCGGTGGCCGGCCGGGCGGCTGCGGCCGCGACGCTCGTCGAGCCTCGGGTCTGGCCGCTCTGGGCCATGAGCTGCGCCGGTGGACGCCCCGCACCCGGGATCGTGAGGGTGGCGTCGCTGAGTCGGGCCTCGTTGATCTCGTTGAGCCGGGCCGTGAGCCGCTCCGCCAGACGACGGGAGTTGGCGAACACGATGGTGGAGCGGTGCGCGAGCACGCGGTCGACGATCGCCTCCTCGACGTGCGGCCAGATGCTGCCGACGCGGTCTTCGCCGCCGCCGTCGCTGTTCGGGGTGTAGCCGGTGAACCCGCCACCGCTGCCGTCGTCGTCGGCCTCGCCGGGCGTCCGCATGCCGGCGTCGGGGTCGGTCATGTCGTCGACCGGGACGACCACGTGCAGGTCGAAGGTCTTCGCGGCCGGCGGGGCCACGATCTCGACCGGTGCGCGGCCCCCGAGGAACCGTGCGACCTCCTCGGCGGGGCGCACCGTGGCGGAGAGCCCGATGCGCTGCACCGGCTTCTCGAGCATGGCGTCGAGCCGCTCGAGCGACACCGCGAGGTGCGCGCCTCGCTTGGTCGAGGCGACGGCGTGGATCTCGTCGATGATGACGGTGTCGACCGTGCGGAGGGTTTCCCGCGCCGCACTCGTGAGCATGAGGAAGAGCGACTCGGGGGTGGTGATCAGGATGTCCGGTGGCTCCTTGGCCATCGCCCGGCGGTCGGCGGACGGGGTGTCGCCGGAGCGGACGCCGACACTGATGGTGGGTGGTTCGGTGCCGAGGCGGCGCGCCGCCTGGGCGATGCCGACGAGCGGCGTGCGGAGGTTGCGCTCGACGTCGACGCCGAGGGCCTTCAGCGGCGAGATGTAGAGGACGCGGGTGCCGCGGGAGCGCTCGCGCTGGGCGGCGGCGGCCTCCGCTTCGTCGGCCTCGAGCCCGGTGAGCGGGACGCCGCTGCGTGGCCGGACGGCGTGCTCGGCGATGGCCTCGGAGAGCAGGCGGTCGATCGACCAGAGGAACGCGGACAGGGTCTTGCCCGAACCGGTCGGCGCGACGACGAGGGCGTTGGCGCCGCGGGAGATCGCGTCCCAGGCACCCGCCTGCGCCGGCGTGGGCTCGACGAACGCCCCCTCGAACCAGTCGCGCGTCGCGGGGGAGAAGCGCTCGAGCACCTCGGTCATGGGTTCCATCATCCTGCACCCCACCGACACCGCGACCGGCGTCGCGCGCGGCCGCGTGGCCCCGTATGATCCCGCCGCGCGTCGGGCGCGGTGTCCGGTCGAACCGCCGCCCGCCTGGATCGCCGCTCGGCTCCATACGGTATGAAGGAGCTATGAGCGTTCGCACCCCTGATCCCAACCCGGAACCCGATCTCCCCGGCAATTCCAATCCGGGCTGGCTGTCGGACGTCGAACTCGAGGAGATCCGCCGCCGGCTCCCGCTGCTGTACGTGGAGGCCGTGCCGGTCCGCGTCGACGGCTTCGGCGTCGTCACCGAGGTGGGCGTCCTGCTCCGGGCCACCGCGCTCGGCGAGATGACGCGCACGCTCGTCTCCGGTCGCGTCATGTACGGCGAGACGATCCGCGACGCGCTCTTCCGTCACCTGGAGAAGGACCTCGGTCCGATGGCGTTCCCGTTGCTCCCCGCCTCGCCCGTGCCGTTCCAGGTGGCCGAGTACTTCCCATTGCCCGGATTGTCGCCGTACTCCGACGACCGGCAGCACGCCGTCGCGTTGGCGTACGTCGTCCCGGTGACCGGTACCTGCGAACCCCGCCAGGACGCGCTCGAACTCACGTGGATGACGCCCGAGGCGGCGTCCTCCGACGCGATCGCCGCCGAGATGGAGGGCGGCCGCGGCACGCTCCTCCGCGCGGCCCTCGCCTCCGTCGGCCGGCTCCGCTAGCCCTTCGACAAGCTCAGGGGTCGGGGACCGGGGTGCGTCAGCGGGTGTAGCGGACCTCGTCGATCATCTCGCCGAGGAACGGCTCGGTCTTGGCTCCACCGTCGAGGACGAACCCGTTGCGCTGGTAGAAACGGTGCGCACGCGGGTTGTCCGCGGCGACCCACAGGAACGACGGCTGACCGTCGGGGATCGCGGCGTCGAACAGCTGCTGACCGATCCCAGTGCCGTGCCACGCGTCCAGCAGGTAGATGAAGTACAGCTCGCGCTCGCGGGGTGCGTCCTCGTCGCGGGCCGGACCCGAACCGGAGAACCCGACGATCTCGCCGTCGACGAGGGCGGCGAAGTGCGTGTACTCGGGGCCCTGTGCGGCCCAGTGGGTCCAGAGCTCGGCCATGCGACGCGGCGACAGCTTCGCGAGCGTCGCAGCGCTGATGAGGTGGTCGTAGGTCTCGTGCCAGGTGGTGGCGTGGACGCGTCCCAGCGACTCGGCATCGACGTCGCGGACGGGGCGGACGACTGCGTTGACGTTCATGGTGGAACCGTATCCCGAGCGCCCCCGTCTCGCGAAATCGAGCGGGTCCGCGAACGGCGAAGCGCCGCCCACCCTGCGGTGGACGGCGCTTCGTTCGAGCGGTTCGCTACTAGTTGCCGCTGGACGCGCGACGGTTGGTCCGGGGACGCGAGGACTCGGCGGGAGCGCCTGAGTTCGCGGCGTAGCCGGTGCTGTAGTGCGTGCGGCTGCCACCGGTGGCGGCACCCGCACGGGCACCGCCCGAGCGACCGGCGCCGGAGCGCTGTCCGCCCTGACCGCCGTTGCCGCCAGCGGGACGACCGCCACGACGACCGCCGCCGCCCTGGCCTCCCTCGCGGGGAGCGCTGTCGCGGCTCGCGCCGGCACGGGCGCCGTCGCGGTCGCGGTGACCGTTGCCGAGGCCGTTGCCGTCGCGGGCTGCGCGCTTGCGCTGCGCGTTGGCACCCTGCGAGCGACCGCCGCCGCCACCCTGCTGCTGCACGGCCGCGCGCGGCGCCGGCTTCACGTAGGGGGCGACGTCGCCGATGAGCTCGAGGACCGCCGGGGAGGTCGCGGTGACCGCCTGCGGGGTGACGGTGATCTCGGCCTTGCGGAGGAGCTTCTTGAGGTCGTCCATCTGGCCGGGGATCGCGAGGGTCACGACGTCACCGGCGCTGCCCGCGCGAGCCGTTCGGCCCGAGCGGTGCAGGTACGCCTTGTGCTCGGTCGGCGGGTCGACGTGGATGACGAGCTCGACGTCGTCGACGTGCACACCGCGTGCGGCGACGTCGGTGGCGACGAGGACCTTGGCGGTGCCGGCGCTGAAGGCCGCGAGGTTGCGGTCGCGGGCCACCTGCGAGAGGTTGCCGTGCAGGTCGACTGCGGGGATGCCGGAGTCGGTGAGCTGCTTCGCGAGCTTCTTGGCGTGGTGCTTCGTGCGCATGAAGAGGATGCGACGGCCGCTACCCGAGGCGAGGGCCTGGATGAGGTCCTTCTTCGACTCGACCGAGGGGGTCGTGAAGACGTGGTGGGTCATCGCGGCGACGGGCGAGTTCGCCTCGTCGACGGAGTGGAGCACCTCGTTCTGCAGGAACTTGCGGACGAGCTTGTCCACGCCGTTGTCGAGCGTCGCGGAGAACAGCAGACGCTGCCCGCCGCGAGGCGTCTTGTCGAGGATGCGCGTGACGACCGGCAGGAAGCCGAGGTCGGCCATGTGGTCGGCCTCGTCGAGGACCGTGATCTCGACGGCGTCGAGGCTCACGAAGCCCTGCTTCATGAGGTCCTCGAGACGGCCGGGGCAGGCGATGACGATGTCGACGCCGGCGCGGAGCGCCTCTTCCTGACGCTTCTGCGAGACGCCGCCGAAGATCGTGGTGGTCTTCAGCGAGTAGGCGTCGGCCAGCGGCTGCATGACCGCGGCGATCTGGGTGGCGAGCTCGCGGGTCGGGGCGAGGACGAGTCCGAGCGGGCGACCCGGACGGCGCTTGCCGCCGGCGAGGGCGCCGCCGAGACGGGCGACCATCGGGATGCTGAAGGCGAGGGTCTTGCCGGAGCCGGTCTTGCCGCGGCCGAGGACGTCGCGTCCGCCGAGGGTGTCGGGGAGCGTGTCGATCTGGATGGGGAACGCGCTCGTCTTGCCGTCCTTCGCGAGGGAGGCGACGAGTGGTGCCGGGACGCCGAGGGCGTCGAAGGTGATGGTTGCTTCGGTCATGGGTGTGTGTCTCTTTCAGGCACGGCCACGAGCTTCGATGACGGCTGCCGGCGCACTCGTGTGCGGTAGCGGGCACTGCCGGGATGACCGCGCACGTGATGACTCACGTGGATGGTACGGCGTGCTTCCGTCGGCGTCGTCGCTGGTGGGAGGTGGCGAAGGCGCAGGTCGCGCATCCGTTCGCCGTATGAAGTGTCATCGACCCTGGCATGCACCGCTGGGTGCCGTGCAGGGGAGAGAGGGAGCGTTCTACGACGCAAGCGACTACCGCACCGGATGGCACGGTCGCACGCAAGTTCCTCAAGCGTAGCGCATCCGGCGAGGAGTCTGCTGGGAGTGGCGCGTTACGGCTGTGTTTCCATCTCCTGGAATCGATCGTCGGCGCTTGACAGTGCGCCGGAGCGGGTGAGTAATGTGTCACCCACCACAAACCCGGATCCGTGTACTGTGTCACACGGTACAGAAAGGCCTGTCGCCCATGAGCTTCGACGAAGACGCCCGAGCAGCGAGCACCGCGGTGCACGCGGGAGGCCGTTACGCCGCCGTCGCACCGATCGCCGGAGTCCGCATCCCGCTGGGTGCCGGACAGGTCGCGCTGGGCGACGGCGAACTCGGTGCGTGGCAGCGTCGGAACCGGGGCGCCACCGTCCCGCACTCGATCGAGCAGCTCCGCCTCGCCGGCAACCTCGACAACCTCGCCCGGATCGCCGACCCCGGCGACGGCACGTCACGCTTCCGCGGGCGCTACCCGTTCCTCGACACGGACGTCTTCAAGACCCTGGAAGGCCTCGCCTACCTGCTCGCCGAGGACGAGGTCGTCGGCGCGGCACCCGGCGATGTCCGCGACTTCTACGAGGAGGCCGTCGGTGTCATCGAAGCCGCGCAGCGGGAGGACGGGTACCTCAACTCCTATTTCCAGGCTCCGGAGATCGAGAAGGAACCCTGGGAGGACCTCGCCTGGGGCCACGAGTTGTACAACCTCGGGCACCTCATCCAGGCGGCGATCGCCGCGAAGCGCCGTCTCGGCGACGACCGTCTGCTGAACGTCGCCCGGGCCTTCGCCGACCTCGCCGTCGATCGGTTCGGACCGGACGGCGACCCGCAGGTGTGCGGGCACCCCGAGGTCGAGATGGCCCTGGTGGAGCTGTTCCGTGAGACCGGCGTGCGGTCCTACCTCGAGCTCGCGACCGCGTTCGTCGACCGCCGCGGCCACGGCACGGTCGAGCTCCGGGTCTTCCCCGCCGAGTACTTCCAGGACTCGGCCCCACTGCGTGACCTCGACTCCGTGACCGGACACGCCGTCCGCATGGCGTACCTGGCCGCAGGAGCGACCGACGTCGCCCTCGAACACGGCGACCAGGAACTGCTCGCGTCGCTGCAGCGGCTCTGGGACGACATGGTGGAGACGAAGCTCTACCTCACGGGCGGCCTCGGGAGCCGACACTCCGACGAGGCGATCGGCGACCGCTACGAGCTGCCATCCGAACGCTCCTACAGCGAGACGTGCGCCGCGATCGCCGTGATGCAGTGGGGCTGGCGCCTGTACCTCGCGACCGGGTCGGCGGCCGTCCTCGACACCGTCGAGACCGTCCTCTACAACGCCTACGCCGCCGGCCTCTCCGCGGACGGCACGGCCTTCTTCTACGACAACCCGCTGCAGCGTCGCCCCGACCACCTGCAGCGGTCGGGGGCGGAAGCGGACGGCGAACTCCTCAGGCGGAGCTGGTTCGGGTGCCCGTGCTGCCCGCCGAACATCGTGCGCTGGACCGCGGAGCTGCAGGACCACCTCGCGACGTCGACTCCCGCCGGTGTCGAAGTCGCGCACCTCACCGCGGCGTCGATCACGACCGAGCGGCTCTCCGTCACCGTCGACACCGCGTATCCGTGGGACGGAGTGGTCACCGTGACGGTGGACACCGCCGCCGACGACGAGGTCGAGCTCGCGATCCGCATCCCCGCGTGGGTCGTGGGCGGCTCCATCCGCGTGGGTGGATCGGCCGCGCCGCTCGAACCCGTCGACGGATGGATCCGGGTCCGGCGCTGGTGGCGTGCGGGCGACACCCTGGAGCTCGACCTCCCGATGCCCGTCCGGGCGCACGGCGCGCACCCCTCCGTCGACGCCCTCCGCGGCTCGATCGCCTTCGCCCGCGGACCGATCGTCTCCTGCGCCGAGCAGCAGGACACGACGGCGGACCTCGACCTCCTGCGGTTCTCCGGAGCCGACGCGGATCTCGCGGTCGTCGAGCACCGTCGGATCCTGGCCCGGGAGGGGATCGACGCCGTCGCACTGCTCGTCCCGGCGGCCGTCGACGCTCCCGCTCCGGCCGTGCTCTACCCGGTCCTCTCCGGTGCGCCCGAGGCCGAGCCCGCCGCGGCACCGCTCGTCGGTGTCGCGACGACAGCCGCGGCGACGCAGACCACCGCGACCCTCATCCCCTACGCCCTCTGGGGCAACCGCGAACCGGGCGCCATGCGCGTCTGGTTCCGCGCCCGCTGACCTCCTCCCGTCCCCGACCCCGCTCCACCCTCTCCACCCGCGGGCGACCCGCCCGATCGACACGAAAGCAGAGCGTCATGAAGCAACGATTCTCCATCCCCGCCCTCGCGGCGGCGGCCGTCCTCCTCCTCGCGGGGTGTACCTCCGCGGGTTCGGGCTCGGGAGGTGACGGACCGTCCAGCACCCCGGTGAAGGGCGGCACCGTCGACGTCCTCTTGAACGCGGACTTCTCGCACCTCGACCCGGTCCAGGGCTTCGACGGCGGCGTGAACAACTTCTACCGTCTGATCTACCGCACGTTGACGACGCAGTCCACGGGCGAGGGCGCCAAGGGCACCGAGATGGTCCCCGACCTCGCGACCGACCTCGGCACGGTGAGCGACGACGGCCTCCAGTGGACGTTCACGCTCAAGGACGACCTGAAGTTCGAGGACGGCACGCCGATCACGAGCAAGGACGTGAAGTTCGGCGTCGAGCGCTCCTTCGACCCGGCCATCGCCGTCGGATCGCCCTACGCCCGCCTCACGATCGCCGGCACGGACTCGTATGAGGGCCCGTACATCACGGGTGACCTGCCGTCCATCCAGACGCCGGACGACCAGACCATCGTCTTCACGCTCAAGGAGCCGTTCGCCGACTTCGCGAGCGTCGTCGGGCAGAACAGCTTCACACCCTTCCCCGCCGACACCGAGCGGGTGACGACGACGAGCCTCGACAAGATGCCGATCGCCTCCGGCCCCTACAAGGTCGACAGCTACGAGCGCGGTTCGCAGCTGAAGCTCGTCCGCAACGACTCGTGGGACCCGAAGACGGACGACGTCCGCAAGGCCTACCCGGACGGCTTCGACTTCACCTTCGGTCTCGACGCCTCGACCATCGACGAGCGCATGATCGCCGGCCAGGGTGACGACGCGAACGCGATCGCCGGGTCCGTCCAGGCGGCCTCCATCTCCCGCATCCAGACGCCGGCCCTCAAGGCACGCACCATCGCCGGTCTCCAGGGCTGCACCACGTACATGGGTCTGAACACGACCAAGCCGAACATGGACAACCCGCTGGTCCGCCAGGCCATCGCGTACGCCATCGACCGCGAGTCGGTGAAGGACGCCTCGGGCGGGTCGCAGCTCGCGGACGTCGCGACCACCATGCTGCCGCCCACCGTCGCCGGTCACACCGAGTTCGACCTCTACCCGAGCAAGGACAACGCCGGCGACCCGGAGAAGGCCAAGGAACTCCTCACCGAGGCGGGCCTGCCCGACGGCTTCTCCTTCACGCTCGACATCCGCAGCCAGCCCAAGATGCAGGCGCAGGCCGAGGCGGTGCAGCAGGCGCTCGCGAAGGCCGGCATCACGGTGAACTTCAACCTCATCGACACCTCCACCTACTACGAGGTCATCGGCACGACGTCACAGCAGAACGACGCCGCCATCACCGGCTGGTGCCCGGACTGGGCCTCAGGCTCGACCTTCCTGCCGCCGCTCTTCGACGGTTCGCAGATCTTCCCGAAGGGCAACTCGAACATCGCGCAGCTGAACGACCCCGCCGTCAACGAGCGCATCGCCGAGATCCGCGCGATGACCGACACCGACGAGGCCAACGCCGCCTGGGGCGCGCTCGACGAGCAGATCCAGAAGCTCGTACCGACGGTGCCGCTGCTGTTCGAGAAGACGGTCATGGTCGTCGGAGCCAACGTCGCGGGTGCGTACTCGCACGCCGGGTACTCCGGTGGCATCGACTACGTGTCCGTCGGCCTGTCCTCGGCCGGCAAGTAGTCGGAAAGCCGGTAGCCGCAGATGTCGTCGTCCGTTCCCAGTGAGCTGACCACCGTCGCCGAGGAGGTGGGTGCGCCGGTCGGTGCGCCCACCCCCGCGCGGCGGGTGATCGCCACCCTCCGTTCCAGCCCACCGGTGCTGCTCAGCGTCGCGTTCATCGTGCTCGTCGTGCTGCTCGCGATCCTCGCCCCACTGATCACCGCGATCAGCGGCTGGGGTCCGTACACCTTCGACAAGTCGGCGGTGGACTCCGACCTCGGCGGCGTGCCGATCGGCAACCTCGGCGGGATCTCCGCCGAGCACTGGTTCGGGGTCGAACCCGGGAACGGACGCGACATCTTCGCGCGCATCGCCTTCGGTGCGCAGGTGTCGCTGTCGATCGCCGTCTCGGCGACCATCGTCACCACCGTGCTCGGCGTGGTGCTCGGCATGCTCGCCGGCTTCTACGGCGGGTGGGTCGACCAGGTCGTCTCCCGCGTCATGGACTTCCTCATGGCGTTCCCGTCGCTCATCTTCATGATCGCGCTCCTGTCGGCCCTGCCCGCCGGCAACCGACCGGTCCTGCTCGTCGTGGTGCTGAGCCTCTTCGGCTGGCCGTACACCGCCCGGGTGGTGCGCGGTCAGGCGATGTCGCTGCGGACGAGCGAGTTCGTCGAATCGGCGCGTGCGTCGGGCGCCGGGGGCATCCGCATCGTCTTCCGCGAGATCCTGCCGAACCTGCGCGGCACCATCATCGTCCTGGCCACCCTCGCCGTTCCCGGTTACATCGGCACGGAGGCTGGCCTCTCCTTCCTCGGCGTCGGCGTCACCCCGCCCACGCCGAGCTGGGGCCAGATGATCGCGACCGCGGTCGGCTGGTACGCGGTCGATCCGATGTACTTCCTGATCCCCGGCACCTTCCTGTTCCTCACGGTGCTGTCCTTCACCGTGCTCGGCGACCGCCTGCGCAAGGCCCTCGACTCGGGAGACGCCGCCTCATGACCCTCTACCTCCTGCGCCGCATCGCGTCGGCGATCGGCATCCTGCTGCTCATCAGCCTCTTCACCTACGCCATCTTCTTCCTGCTGTCGCCCGACCCGGCGGTGCAGATCTGCGGCAAGACCTGCACCCCCGACCGCATCGACCAGATCCGGGCGCAGCTCGGGCTCGACCAGCCGTTCTGGCAGCAGTACCTCGAGTTCATCCGGGGGATCGTCATGGGCCGGAGCTACGGGGAGGGTGCCTCGGCGGTCTCCTGCGCGGCGCCGTGCCTCGGCTTCAGCTTCCAGACGAACGAATCCGTCATGGACATGATCACCGCGCGCTTCCCCGTGACCGCGACGGTCGCGATCGGTGCGGCGGTCCTCTGGCTGCTCGTCGGCGTCAGCGGTGGCCTGCTCAGCGCCGTCAAGCAGGGGACCGGCTGGGACCGTGGGGCGATGATGGTCGCGCTCGCCGGCATCAGCCTGCCGAATTACTTCCTCGCGCTCCTCCTGCAGTACGTCCTCGTGGTGCAACTGCAGATCCTGCCGTTCCCGCAGGCCGTACCGTTCGCCGAGGACCCGGTGCGCTGGTTCCAGAACTACCTCATGCCGTGGATCGTGCTCGCCCTCGGATACGCGTCGATGTACGCGAGGCTCGTCCGGTCGAACGTCATCGACACCCTCGGTGAGAACTTCATGCGGACCGCCCGGGCGAAGGGCCTGCCCGCGCCGCTCATCCTGCGCCGCCACGCGCTGCGCCCGGCGCTCACCCCCGTCGTCACGCTCTTCGGCATGGACTTCGCGGGCCTCCTCGGTGGCGCCCTCATCACCGAGACGGTGTTCGGACTGAACGGCGTCGGCAAGCTCGCCGCCGACTCGATCGCGAAGAACGACCAGCCGGTCATCATGGGCGTCACCCTCCTGGCCGCGTTCTTCGTGGTCATCGGCAACGTCGTGGTCGACGTCGCGTACACGTTCCTCGACCCGAGAGTGAGAGTGAAGAGCGCATGAGCCCCACCGTCACCAGGACCATCTCCCTGCCCGTCCCCGGGGCGGCGCTGCTCGAGGTCGACGACCTCACGGTCACCTTCCCGACCACCTCCGGTGACGTCGACGTGGTGCGGAAGGCGTCGTTCACGGTCCAGCACGGCCAGACCCTCGGCATCGTGGGCGAGTCCGGCTCCGGCAAGTCCATGACCTCGCTCGCGATCATGGGACTGCTCCCGAACGGCGGGCGCACGACCGGCAGCGTCCGACTGAGCGGACACGAGCTCGTCGGGCGCAGCGACCGTGAGATGCGCCGCGTGCGCGGCGACCGGATCGCGATGGTCTTCCAGGATCCGCTCTCCTCGCTCAACCCGTACTACACCGTCGGACTGCAGATCGAGGAGGCGTACCGCGCCCATCGCGGCGGTTCCCGGAAGGCCGCCAGGGCCGTCACGATCGAAGCCCTCGAACGGGTCCGCATCGCGGACGCCTCCCGGCGCGTCGACCACTACCCGCACCAGTTCTCGGGCGGCATGCGGCAGCGCATCATGATCGCCATGGCGCTCTGCCTGGAACCCGACCTGCTCATCGCGGACGAACCGACGACAGCACTCGACGTCACCGTCCAGGCGCAGATCCTCGACCTCCTCTCCGAACTGCAACGGGAGACCGGCACCGGCATGATCTTCATCACCCACGACCTCGCCGTGGTCAGTCAGGTCGCCGACGACGTGCTCGTCATGCGTGGCGGCGACCCCGTCGAGATGGGCACCGCCGAGCAGATCTTCTCCCGCCCGCAGGCGCCGTACACCCGTTCACTGCTCGACGCCCTGCCGCGGATCGACGACCCGTTCTCCGAGCGGCCGACGGCACCCGCCACGACCGGAGAGGGACGGGCATGAACGACGCACCAGTGCTCCTGCAGGCCACCGGGCTCACGAAGGACTTCACGACCAAGGGTGACGGGGCGTTCCGCGCACGCACCACCCGGTTCCGCGCCGTCGACGACGTCGGGTTCGCCGTCCGCGCCGGCGAGACGCTCGGCATCGTCGGGGAGTCGGGCAGCGGCAAGTCGACGACCGCGCGGATGATCGCGAAGCTCATCGAACCGACCGCCGGCACGATCACCTTCGACGGCGAGGACGTCACCACCGCGCGTGGCCCGGCGCTCGCCGCGTTCCGGACGAAGGTGCAGGTCGTCTTCCAGGACCCGTTCTCCTCCCTGAACCCCCGGCACACCGTCGAGCGCATCGTGTCGGCGCCGCTCGACTACCAGGGCATCACCCCGAAGCAGGGCAAGCGCGCCCTCGTGCGCGACCTCCTCGACCGCGTCGGCCTGAACCCCGACCACCTCCAGCGCTACCCGCGGCAGTTCTCCGGCGGCCAGGCCCAGCGCATCGGGATCGCCCGGGCGCTCGCCGTCTCCCCGAAGCTCGTCATCTGCGACGAGGCGGTGTCGGCGCTCGACGTGTCGGTGCAGGCACGCATCATCGACCTGTTGCGCGACCTGCAGGCCGAGCGCGGCCTGAGCTACCTGTTCATCGCGCACGACCTCGCCGTCGTGCGGCAGATCGCCCACGACGTCGCCGTCATGCACCGGGGCAAGGTGGTCGAGCAGGGTGACCGCGAGGCGATCTTCGACTACCCGCAGGACGAGTACACGAAGACCCTGCTCGCCGCCGTGCCCACGATCGACCCGAGCTGGGAGGCCGCGCGTGCCACCATGCTCGAACAGGAGCGGACGCACGGATCGACCGCCGGAAGGACAGAGGCATGACCCACCGCACCACCACCTACCTACTGCCGGGGATCCATGTGACCGACCACACGGTCGACGTCCCGCTCGACTGGCGGCGCCCCGACGACGGCCGCACGATCAGCCTGTTCGCCCGCGAACTCGTCGACCCTCTGCGTCGCGACGAGCAGCTCCCGGTCCTCGTGTTCCTCCAGGGCGGACCGGGCGGCAAAGGCCCGCGTCCGGTGTCCAGGGACGGCTGGGTCGCCGAGGCCCTCCGCACCTTCCGGCTCGTGCTGCTCGACCAGCGCGGCACCGGCCGGAGCACCAGGATCGACGGCCGGTCCATCGCGGCCGTCGGTGACGCTGCCGCACAGGCCGAGTACCTGGAACGCTTCCGGGCCGACTCGATCGTCGACGACGCCGAGTACCTGCGCCGCACCGTCTTCGGTGGCCGTCGCTGGTCGACGCTCGGTCAGAGCTACGGCGGGTTCCTCACCCTCACCTACCTCTCGCGAGCCCCGGAGGGACTGGCCGCCTGTTACGTCACGGGCGGTCTGGCAGGCATCCACCCGTCGGCGGCTGAGGTCTACCGCCGCACCTATCCGCGCACGGAGCGCAAGAACCGGGCCTTCGCCGAGCGGTACCCCCAGGACGTCGACACCGTCGCGCGGATCGCCGACCGACTCGCCGCCGATGAGGTGCTCCTGCCGGACGGCGACCGACTCACCGTGCGGCGCTTCCAGAACCTTGGGATCGACTTCGGGATGAAGCCCGGTTACGAGCGTCTCCACTGGCTGCTCGACGAGGCGTTCGACAGCGGCGACCGCTTGAGCGACACCTTCCTGGCGCAGGTCTGGGGGAGGACGTCCTACGTCGACAACCCCCTCTTCATCGCCCTGCAGGAGAGCATCTACGGTGCCGCCGGCTCGGGGGCGACCGCGTGGGCGGCGCAGGCCGAGCGCGATGCACGGCCGGCGTTCGCCGAGACGGCCAGGCCGCTGCTGTTCACGGGGGAGATGGTCTACCCCTGGATGTTCGAGGAGATCCGCTCGCTCCGGCCCTTCCAGGGCGCGGTGGAGCGACTGGCGGCCAAGACCGACTGGGACCCGCTGTACGACCCCGCTGTCCTGGAAGCGAGCACGGTGCCGCTCGCCGCGGCCGTGTACCACGACGACATGTACGTGGACGCGCAGCTGCAGTTGGAGACGGTCGACGCGGTCGGCGGGGCGACCGCCTGGGTCACGAACGAGTACGAGCACGACGGGATCCAGGACGCCGCCGTGGTGCGCCGCCTGTTCTCGATGGTGGACGAGCGCGGCGGCCGTCGCGCGGATGAGGAGCAGGCATGACCGACACACAGCAGCAGGCACCCGAGCAGACGGCGGGCCTCGCGCCGGCGACCACGGAGGCACCCGCCACGTCCATGCCGCGCCCGGCGAACCCGGACCCGAAGCTGCCCCGTCTGGCCGAGGTGCCGGCGTTCCGCAAGTTCCTCAGCACCGGCTGGGGCACCCCCGACCGCACGCCGCCGGTCGAGCCCGGGATCGCCGCAGCCGCAGCCGAGCACCGTCGTCGGTTGAGCGAGGCGTTCGTCGGGCGGACGCTCGTCGTCGCCGCCGGTCGCGCGCCCGTCCGGGCCAACGACTCGAACTACGACTTCCGCCCCGACAGCGACTTCTTCTGGCTCACCGGCTGCTCCGCCGAGGACGCGGTCATCGTGCTGCGTCCGAGCGGCACCGGTCACGACGCGACGTTGTACATCCCGGCACCGGCACACCCGGGCGAGACCGGATTCTTCGCCGACGCCAACCACGGCGAACTCTGGGTCGGTTCGGCGCCGGGGCCGGCCGACTGGTCCGCGGTCCTCGACCTCCGGGTCGAGGTGCTCGCCGCGCTGCCCGACGCGCTCCGAGGCGTCGAACGACCACTCCTCGCGGGGACCCTGACCTCGCGGCATCGTGCGCTCGAGCCCCTGACGGTCGCGCCGGAACTCGGCCGCGTGCTCTCGGAACTGCGCATGATCAAGGACGACTGGGAGATCGCGGAGCTGCGGCGGGCGGTCGACGCGACCGTCGGCGGGTTCTCCGCCGTGATCCGGGAGCTGCCGACGGCCCTCGCCGGCAGCGGTGAGCGTTGGCTCCAGGGGACTTTCGACCGGCACGCCCGCACCACGGGGAACGGCCCCGGCTACTCGACCATCGTCGGCAGCGGTGCGCACGCACCCACGCTCCACTGGGTGCGCTGCGACGGCCCGGTCCGCCCCGAGGACGCGATCCTGCTCGACATGGGCGTGGAGACGCGTGCGTTCTACACGGCGGACGTCACCCGCACCTTCCCCGTCTCGGGCACCTTCAGTCCGGAGCAGCGTCGCGTCCACGACCTCGTCGAGGCGTCCCACCGCGCCGGGATGGCCGCCGTCCGCCCGGGCCGCGACTTCACCGACTTCCACCACGCGGCCATGGAGGTCATCGCGCAGGGACTCCACGACTGGGACCTCCTGCCGGTGTCCGTCGACGAGGCTCTGAGCCCGGTCGGGCAACAGCACCGGCGGTACCTCGTGTGCGGCATCGGTCACCACCTCGGCCTCGACGTGCACGACTGCGCGAAGTCCTCCTACGAGGCCTACCAGGGCGGCTCGATGGCGCCCGGCATGGTGCTCACCGTCGAGCCGGGGCTGTACTTCCACGCCTTCGACGAGACGGTTCCACCGGAACTGCGCGGCATCGGCGTCCGGCTCGAGGACGACCTGCTCGTGACGGCGGACGGCGCCGAGGTGCTGTCGGATGCGCTGCCCATCGACGCGTCGGGCATCGAAGCGTGGATGCGCGCCCAGTAACCTGAGCGGACCGTGGTGGGAGACGAAGGATGGGAGTCGCGATGAGCATGTCGGCGATCCGACCGGCCGAGGAACGGCTGAGCCTGCGGGCGCAGGTGGAGCGGGCGGTGTCCGCGGCGATCATCTCGGGCGAGCTCGCGCCGGGGACGATGATCTCGGTACCGACGCTGGCGGTGCAGTTCAACGTCTCGGCGACCCCCGTCCGCGAAGCGATGCTCGATCTCGAGAAGCGCGACTTCGTGGAGGCGGTCCGGAACAAGGGGTTCCGCGTCACCGTCGTGAGCGAGGCCTCGCTCCGCAACACGGCGCAGATCCGCCAGCTCCTCGAGCCGCCCGCGATGGCGGACCTGGCCGAGGTCTTCGACCACGGCTCGCTGCCCGAGCTCCGGCAGCAGGCTGACGACATCGTGGCCGGTGCCCGTGACGGCGACCTGACCCGGTACCTCGAAGCCGACCAGGCGTTCCACCTCGCGCTCACCGCGAAACTCGGCAACCCGCTGCTCGTCGAGCTCGTCGCAGACCTCCGCGGACGCACCCGGCTCGTGGGGTTGGCCGCCATGCTCGATTCGCAGCAGCTCGACCGCTCGGCCGTTGAGCACCACGAGCTCCTCGACGCCCTCGAGCGGGGGGACGGGGTCGCAGCTCGCGAGCTCATGCACCGACACATCGGGCACACCACCGGCTGGTGGGCCGGCAAGCCCGAATCCGACGCCGAGTAGCCCCTGGCGTGCGTGCGCGGACCTCGACCAGGATCCGCGATCGTGCACGCTTGCCTGTTCAGTGAATGTGTGACACATTACTGAAAGCCCTTCCCCGCATCGACCGAGAGGACCGCCCGTGACCCGCATCGTCATCGTCGGCGCCGGCATCGTCGGTGCGGCCTGCGCGCGGACCCTCGCCCGACGCGGTGCCGAGGTCGTCGTGCTCGACCGTTCGGCGGCCGCCGGCGGCACGAGCGGCTCGGGGGAGGGGAATCTCCTCGTCTCCGACAAGGGGCCCGGCCCCGAACTCGACCTCGCGCGGTACGCCTCACGCCTCTGGCCCGTCGTCACCGCCGAACTCAGCGCCGAACTGGGACCGACCTTCCCGAGCATCGAGTTCGAGCGCAAGGGCGGCATCGTGGTCGCCACCACCGAGGCCGGCGCGCAGCCCCTGCTCGACTTCGCCGCCGCCCAGCGCGCCGCCGGTGTCGACGCCAGACCCCTCACCGAGGACGAGCTGCTCGCGGCGGAGCCGTCGATCACCCGCTCGTCCACGGCGGCCGTCCACTATCCCGAGGACGCACAGGTCCAGCCCGTCATCGCCACGGAGGCCCTGCTCGCCTCGGCCCGGCGTGCGGGCGCTGTCGTGCGCACCGGCGTCACCGTGACGGGCGGCGTCCGGAGCGCGACCGGTCGCCTCACGGGTGTCCGGACCTCCGTGGGCGATGTCTCGGGCGACGCGGTCCTCGTCTGCGCCGGACCGTGGTCGGCCGAGCTCGGCGACCTGCTCGGCGCACCCGTCCCGGTCCGTCCCCGTCGCGGCATGGTGCTCGTCACCACCCGCATGCCGCACCGCGTGCACCACAAGGTCTACGACGGCGACTACTTCGGTGCCACGCAGTCGAGCGACGCCTCGCTCCAGACCTCGAGCGTCGTCGAGTCCACCGCCGCGGGCACGGTCCTCATCGGCTCGAGCCGACAGCAGATCGGATTCGACGCGCGTCTCGACGTCGACGTGCTCCGCGAGGTCGCGGCGAAGTCCCTGCGCCTCTTCCCGTTCCTCCGCGACGCCTCGGTCATGCGCAGCTACGGCGGCTTCCGGCCGTACATGCCCGACCACCTCCCGGTCATCGGCCCCGACCACCGTGTCGACGGCCTGTGGCACGCGACGGGCCACGAGGGCGCCGGCATCGGACTGGCCCTCGCGACCGCTGAACTCATCGCCGCCCGCCTGCTCGGTGGATCCACCGACCTCGACGGCGCCCCGTTCCAACTCGACCGCCCGGGGCTCGCCCCGCACCTGCGCGTCGACCGTCCGGCGGAGGTGGCCTGATGGTCTCGAGACGACTGCCCGCGACGCACGACCGGATCCTGCCCGGCACGGAGGACGCGCTGCGCATCGACCTCGACGGGACGCCCGTCGACGGACTCCGCGGCCAGACGATCGCCGGCGTCCTGTTGGGCTCCGGCGTCCTCGCCTGGCGCCGCACCAGCGGCTCCGGGAACCCACGCGGCGTCTTCTGCGGCATCGGGGTCTGCTTCGACTGCATCGTCACGGTGAACGGCCAGCGGGACGTCCGCGCGTGCCAGCGTCGCGCCGCGGACGGCGACCGCATCGAGACACAGCACGACGCCCTTCCGGAACCCACGACCGAGAACGACCCGTTCGGGGACCGGACATGAGCGCCCGGCAGCGCGAGGTCGTCGTCGTCGGCGCAGGGCCAGCCGGCCTCCAGGCCGCGCTCGCCGCCCGGGCGCTCGGCGCCGCCGTCACGCTGCTCGACGCCTCGGACGAGCTCGGCGGTCAGTACTGGCGGCACCTGCCGGCCAGCCGGCCGTCGGAAGCAGAGGCCTCGCTGCACCACGGGTTCGAGCGCTTCGTCTCCATGCGCGCGGCGCTCGACGCCGACGACGCCTGCACGGTGATCACCGAGGCGCAGGTGTGGGCGATCGACGTCGACCGCGCCGCCGCCGACCACGGGTCCGACGACACCTCCGGTGCGACCGGCCTGCGCCTGCACGTCCTCGTCGGACCGCCGGACGGCACCGACCGCTCGCCCCTCACCCTCCGGCCGGACGCGCTCGTCCTCGCGACCGGCGCGCACGACCGCACGCTGCCGTTCCCCGGCTGGGACCTCCCCGGCGTCTTCTCGGCCGGTGCCGCCCAGGCGCTCGCGAAGGGCGAGCGGGTCACCGTCGGTCAGCGGGTGGTCGTGGCCGGTGCCGGACCGTTCCTGTTGCCGGTGGCCGCGTCCCTGACCGCGACCGGATCACGCGTGCTCGGGGTCTACGAGGCCACGACCGTCGGCGGCCTCGCGAGGGGCTGGCTCCCCAAGCCCTGGCAGCTGTTCGGCGTGACCGGGAAGGCCGGTGAACTGCTCGGTTACGTCGGTGGCCACCTCCGCCACCGGATCCCGTACCGCGTCGGTCACGCGGTGGTCGCCGCGCACGGCGCCGACCGGGTCGAGCGCGTGACCATCGCCGCCGTCGACGCCGACTGGTCGCCGATCCCCGGCACCGAGCGCACGGTCGAAGCGGACGCCGTGTGCGTCAGTCACGGGTTCACCCCGCGGCTCGAACTGCCCGTCGCGGTCGGCTGCGCGCTCACCGAAGCCCGGTTCGTCCAGGTCGACGCCGAGCAGCGCACGAGCGTCCCGACCGTCTTCGCGGCGGGGGAGATCACCGGGATCGGGGGTGTCGACGCCGCGCTCGCCGAGGGCGCGATCGCGGGACACACTGCGGCCGGCGGCCTCCCCGGTGCCTCCGGGATCCGCGCCGCCGTGAGCCGACGCGACACGTTCCTCGCCTTCGCCGACCGGCTCGAACGTGCCCACGGCATCCGCGCCGGCTGGAGCGACTGGCTCGACGACGACACCACCATCTGCCGCTGCGAGGAGGTCGACTACGGCTCCCTGCGAGCGACGGCGACCGCCACCTGCGCGACCGGTCTGCGCTCCCTCAAACTCAGCACGCGTGCCGGGCTCGGGATCTGCCAGGGCCGCATGTGCGGTCGCACCGTCGAGGAGCTCCTCCACCGCGTCGCCTCCGAATCCGGTGGCAGCGGCCTCATCGACGGCGTCTCGAGCGACCGCCGGCCCATCGCCTCCCCACTGCGCATCGGCGAACTCGCCGCGCAGGCACCGGGACACCCTCCCCACGAACCGCCGTCGACCCCGACGGCCGAACACCCAGGATGACCGACCGGTCTCCGCACCACTCCCTCGGAAAGGAACCACCCATGGCCAAACAGTTCGACCTCGGCGGCGTCATCGTCGCGACCACCCTCGCGTTCAAGGAGGACGCCTCGGCGCCCGCAGGCCTCGCCGTCGACTACGACCGCTTCGCCGAGCACTGCAACTGGCTCATCGAGAACGGTTGCCGCGGCGTCGGCCCGAACGGCTCGCTCGGTGAGTACTCGTCGCTGACGGACGCCGAGCGTCGCAAGGTCATCCAGGTCGCGGTCGACACCGTCGGCGACCGCGGCCTCGTCGTCGCCGGGGTACACGGGGTCGGCTGGCACCAGGCCCAGCAGTGGGCCGAGTACGCGAAGGAGGACGGCGCGGACGGCGTCCTGCTCCTGCCGCCCACCATCTACCGGGCGAACGACGACGAGGTCATCGAGCACTACAGCCGCGTGGACGAGGTCGGCCTGCCGATCATGGCCTACAACAACCCCATCGACACGAAGGTCGACCTCACGCCCGACCTGCTCGTCGAGCTCGCCAAGCTCGAGCACGTGGTCGCCGTGAAGGAGTTCTCGGCCGACATCCGTCGGGTGCTCGAGATCCAGGACAAGACCGACCTCGACGTCATCGCGGGAGCGGACGACCTCCTCTTCGAGTCCCTCGTCGCCGGTGCGGTCGGCTGGTTCGCCGGCTACCCGAACGCCTTCCCCCGCGAGGCCGTCGAGCTGTACACGCTCGTCACCTCCGGTCGCGTCGACGAGGCCCGCACCCTCTACCGCGAGCTCGTGCCCGTCTTCGGGTGGGACTCGAAGACGGAGTTCGTCCAGGCCATCAAGCTCTCGATCGACATCGCCGGCGAGAGCTACGGTGGTCCGACGCGTCCGCCGCGCGGTCCGCTGAACGCGCTCCAGACGGAGCAGGTCACGACGCAGACGCGTCGCGCGCTCGACTACCTCGCGGCACGCTGAGCCTGGTGGCCGACGCGACACCCCGACCACGACCACCAGTCCTGAGAGGCACACCATGAAGTCCTCCCGCATGATCAGTGCGGTCGATTCGCACACCGAGGGCATGCCGACCCGCGTCGTCACCGGCGGGGTCGGCGTGATCCCCGGCGCGACCATGAACGAGAAGCGCCTCCACTTCATGGAGCATCTCGACGACCTGCGGCTCTTCCTCATGAACGAGCCCCGCGGTCACGCGGCGATGAGCGGGGCGATCCTGCAGCCGTCCACGCGTGCGGACTGCGACTGGGGCGTCGTGTACATCGAGGTGTCCGGCTGCCTGCCGATGTGCGGGCACGGCACCATCGGGGTCGCGACGGTCCTCGTGGAGACCGGCATGGTGGAGGTGGTCGAGCCGGTCACGACGATCCGGCTCGACACCCCCGCCGGACTCGTGATCGCGCGGGTCGACGTCAGCGACGGGCACGCCGACCGCGTGACGATCGAGAACGTCCCGAGCTACGTCGACCGCCTCGACGCCACGATCGAGGTGCCGGGCCTCGGCACCGTGCCGTACAGCCTCGCGTTCGGCGGCAACTTCTACGCGATGGTCGACCTCGACGACGTGGGCCTGCCCTTCGACCGCGACCGTCAGCAGGACATCCTCGACACGGGCCTGCGGATCATGGCGGCGATCAACGAGCAGGCGCCGCCCGTGCACCCCGAGATCGCCGGCCTCGACCACTGCCACCACGTCGAGTTCATCGCGCCGGGATCCGACGCCGTGCTGTCCCGGCACGCGATGGCCATCTTCCCGGGGTGGTTCGACCGCTCGCCCTGCGGCACCGGAACCTCGGCCCGCATGGCCGAGCTCTGGGCCCGCGGTGAGCTGCCACTCGATCAGGACTTCGTCAACGAGTCCTTCATCGGCAGCCGGTTCACCGGCCGGCTGATCGCCGAGACGTCGGTGGCGGGCCGGCCGGCCGTCATCCCGACCATCTCCGGTCGGGCCTGGGTCACCGGTATCGGCTCCTACCTCCTCGACCCCGCCGATCCGTTCCCGACCGGCTTCCAGTTCTGAACCACACCACGATCCCGGAGGATCACATGACGACCACGCCAGCCCCCGACGCCCCCATCGCGGAGACCACCCCCGAGCAGCTCGAGGAGGTCCTCCGGGGAGCCGCCGCGGCTGCACCCGCGTGGGCCGCGACGCCGGCGGACGCCCGTGCGCGTGCGCTCGTCGCCGTCGCCGACGCCCTGCAGGCCCACGCGGACGAGCTCGTCCCGGTCGGCATGGTCGAGACGGGGCTCGCCGAGGCCCGGCTCCGCGGCGAGCTCCTCCGCACCGCCGTGCAGCTGCGGCTCTTCGCGGAGACGATCGTCGACGGCTCCTACCTCGACGTCCGGATCGACGAGGCCGACCCGGACTTCGCACTCGGCGCGCGCCCGGAGCTCCGCCGCGTCCTCGTGCCGCTCGGCCCGGTCGTGAACTTCGCTGCGAGCAACTTCCCGTTCGCCTTCTCCGTCGCCGGTGGTGATACCGCGTCGATCCTCGCGGCCGGATGCCCGGTGATCCTCAAGGTGCACGACGGGCACCCGCGGCTCTCGCTCGCGACGGCGGCCGTCCTCGAGGCCGCGCTCCGGGCGTCCGGGGCTCCTGACGGCGTCTTCCAGACGATCATCGGCCAGGAGGCCGGCGTCGTCGCGCTGCAGGACGAGCGCGTCCGGGCCGGCTCCTTCACGGGCTCCCTCCGGGCGGGTCGGATCCTCGCCGACCTCGCGGCGGCACGCCCCGTCCCGATCCCGTTCTTCGGCGAGCTCGGCAGCGTCAACCCCGTGTTCGTGACGCAGACGGCCCTCGACGAGTCCGCGGCGACCATCGCGACGGGGTTCGTCACGAGCGTCGCGGGGTCGGCCGGTCAGCTCTGTACGAAACCTGGTTTCGTCTACCTGCCGGAGGGTGCGGGGCTCGACGAGTCGATCCGTGAGGCTGCTGCCGCGGTCCCCGAGCACCGACTCCTGAACGACCGCATCACGGCCGGGTACCAGGCGAGGCGCGACACGATCCTCGGAACCGACGGCGTGCGGGTCATCGCCGAGGGTTCGCTCCGGGTCGACGAGGACGGCGAGGGCTGGGCGACCCCCACGATCGTCGCGGTCCCACTCGACGCGCTGCGGGCCGGTCGGGACGCCCTGCTCGACGAGGCCTTCGGTCCGTTGTCGATCCTCGTCGAGGTCCCGGCAGGTGCGGCGCTCGCACCGCTCGTGCCGGAGTTCTGCGAGGGCAACCTGACGGCCACCCTGCACGCCGGTGCCGACGAGACGAGCGACGACCTCGTGGAACTCGTCCAGCAGCTGTCTGCGCACGCCGGACGGGTGCTGTTCGGCGGTTGGCCCACCGGCGTCGCGGTCACGCCCGCCATGCAGCATGGCGGGCCATGGCCGGCGACGACGAACGACTCCAGCACCTCGGTGGGGACGGCCGCGATCACCCGTTTCCTGCGGCCGGTCGCGTTCCAGAACATGCCGGACCGGTTCCTGCCCGAGGTGCTGCGGTCGTCGGCCACCGGCGTCCCGCGGACGATCGCACCCGCGGGCGAGTCGACGCACTGGGGCGAGGCGGCTCAGCGCTGATGCGCGGCCGGCCGGGCCTCCGGACGGCGAGGCGTCAGATGGCGCCCTCGACCGTGGCGCCGACCTCGTCGTCCTCCTCGTCGCCGGGGAGCGGCGGGTCGTAGGCCCAGCTCGGCGCGAGCGCCTTGATCCGCGCACCGCGCCACTGCCATGTCGCCCACAGCGGGTACCAGTAGAGCGGGGCGATAGCGCCGGTGATCACGAGTCGGTCGCGGTACAGGGTCTTCGTCGGATCCTGCTTGTCGCGGGCCACCGCCATCTGGTGGTCCCACCCGGCGAGCTTGCTGAGCGGCCCGCTGACCGGGTCGCCCTGGTCGTGAAGGATGCGGGTGCCGTCACGGCGCTCGATGAACTCGAGGTCGATGATCTGGTCGCCGACCGGGATCGCGCCGGCGGCCTTCACGCGCACGCGGTGCGCTCCCGGCTCCCAGATGGTGGGGAACCCGTCGGCGTCGAGCGCCTCGAGGCCCATGACGGGGCTGTAGAGCTCCCGCAGGACCGCCGGGGAGCGGAGTGCCCGCCAGGCGACGTCGACATCACAGTCCAGGACGAGTTTCAGCATCACGCGCATGCCTCAGTGTCGCATGTGCGGCTCGGCGGCTGCAGGGGGTGCGCCGGTAGGGAAGACTGTGCCTATGGCGATCCGGTACTGGCTGGGCGTGATCCAGCGGGATCACGTCGTCCTCGGCGTCCGGCAGGGCTTCGTGCAGATCAACCACGGGCAGCGCGGCGGTCTCGACCAGATGCGCGAGTCCGACGGCTTCGTGTACTACTCGCCGAGGGTCAGCACCCCGGACGGCGCGCCGCTCAAGGCGTTCACCGCGATCGGGCGGGTCTCCGACGACACCGTCTACCAGGCGGCCGTGCCGCGACCGGACGGAGCCGATTGGCGGCCCTGGCGGCGGAGTGTCGACTGGTACCCGGATGCGGTCGAGGCGCCCATCCGTCCGATGCTCGCGCTCCTCGACTTCACGAGCTTCACCCGGAACTGGGGTGTCCAGCTCCGTCGGGGGTTCCTCGAGCTGAGTCGTCACGACTTCGA
Organism: Plantibacter sp. H53; assembly: GCF_001650455.1. Taxonomy (NCBI): domain Bacteria; kingdom Bacillati; phylum Actinomycetota; class Actinomycetes; order Micrococcales; family Microbacteriaceae; genus Plantibacter; species Plantibacter sp. H53. The sequence continues at coordinate 33 of NZ_LWCT01000004.1, read as the reverse complement.
GCTCATCCGTAACGAGATGCGTCCGCCCCACCC
>NZ_LWCT01000003.1:0-139587 GCF_001650455.1 Plantibacter sp. H53 | reverse complement strand
CCGAGCCGACGACGCCCACCACCCCCACCACGCCGACCACGCCGACGACGCCGACGGGCCCTGACGCACAGGTCCCCTCCGCCGGTCGCGGCTCCGCGGCGGTCGGTTCGACGTCCTACGCGATCCCGACGAAGGCGTTGTACGTGTCCGCCGGCACGAGCAACGGCGGCTCCGGGACGCTCGCCTCGCCGTACACCTCGCTGGCCCACGCCATCGACAAGGCTCCGAGCGGCTCCACCCTCGTGCTCCGGGCCGGCACCTACCGGGAGAGCGTCGTCGTCGCGAGCTCGAAGAAGCTCACGATCCAGTCGTACCCGAAGGAGGCGGTGTGGCTCGACGGCAGCTCCACCGTGACCGGTTGGAAGAAGGGCTCGGTCGGCTGGGCCGTCTCCGGGTGGAACACCGGTTTCGACACCAGCCCGACCTTCACCAAGGGCGCGTCGGACGGCAGCGCCGAGGCCATCAAGTTCATCAACCCCGACTACCCGCTCGCCGCGTACCCCGACCAGGTCTGGATCGACGGCGTCGCCCAGCGACAGGTCGCGAGTGAGCGCGCCGTCACCGCCGGCTCGTTCTTCGTCGACCGCAGCGGGAAGCGGCTCGTCCTCGGCACCGACCCGTCCGGCCGGACCGTCACCGCGAGCACACTCCAGACCGCGCTCGCCGTGAAGAGCGTCGGCAGCGTGGTGCGCGGCATCGGCGTCCGCAACTACGGCAACTCGGTCTACCAGATGGGCGCGATCACCGCCCAGAACGACGCCATCACCTTCGAGAACCTCGTCGTGCAGGACAACGCCACCATCGGGCTCTACGCCTGGGGCACCGGGGTGACCTTCGCGAACATCACGGCGACCGGCAACGGCATGATGGGCGGCGGAGCGAACGCGGCCGACAAGTTCACGCTGAAGAACTCGGTCGTCTCGGGTAACAACGTGCAGAACTTCAACCGCATGCCGGTGTCCGGCGGGTTCAAGATCACCAGGTCCCGGACGGTCGCTTTCACGAACAACGACTTCCAGCGGAACACGACGGTCGGCCTCTGGCTCGACGAGTCGGTGTACAACGGGACGGTCACCGGGAACCGCTCGATCGCCAACGGCGCGTCCGGGATCATCCTCGAGATCTCCGACACGTTCACGGTGACGAACAACGTCATCGCCTCGAACGGCCGGTACGGCCTCTGGATCGGCAACACCGGCAACGTGCAGGTCTGGAACAACACCATCACCGGCAACAGCATGGCCGCCCTGCAGCTGACCCAGGACAAGCGGCGGCAGACGAACGTGAACTCCGCCGGCCACGACCGGCGACAGTCGCTGCCGGACCTCACGGTCCCGTGGATCATCAAGAACGTCACGGTCTCGAACAACGTCATCTCCGGTGCGGGCGGCGGCTGTCTCGTCTGCGTCGAGGACCAGTCGAAGGAGTTCACGGCCGAGCAGATGAAGCTCACGCTGAACGGCAACGTGTACCAGCGTGCCTCGACGAACTCCCCCTCGCTCGCCGTCCGGTGGGGCCAGGGCGCGGGCACGGCCAAGAGCTTCGCGACGGTCGCCGCGTTCACGAAGGCGACCGGGCAGGAACGACGTTCGGTCCTCGTCGACGGGACCGCCGTGACGACGACGGGCTATCAGCTGACGCCCGCGGCACTCGCGCAGTCGGCACTCGTCGTGGTGGCCCTCCCGACCTCGATCGCAGGTCTGCTGGGACAATCGGCCGGCGTCGCACCAGCGCGGGCGGGGAGCCTCCTCTCCCCCTGATCGGCCATCACCGGCTGTGGAACGGCGCGTGCCTCGGCACGCGCCGTTCGGTCGTCACCCCTCGGTTTGGGGGCAACATCCCCGCGAACGGGGGAAGGTCTTCCGGCAGGCCCTTCGGTAGAATCGGGTGATCGGTGGACGGACGCTACCCGGCGCGTCCTCCACCTCAGGCCCTCCCGAATCGACCGTCGCTCGCGCGCGTTCGAACCCCGTGGCCCTGGCGAACCGACGAGCTGGCCGGAGCCATGAGGGGGCGATCGTGACGGCACGACCGAGCATCCGCGCCGTCGCGGCGCGCGCCGACGTCTCCACCGCCGCCGAGGTGCCTTCGCCGACCCTGCGCCCGCACACGTGGATGGACCGTGCGGCGGCCGCGACCGCACCGGTCCTCCTCGCGATGTCGCTGGACCTGCCCCAGGGGCTCAAGGTCGGGTACGTCTTCGCGCTGCTCCTCGTGCCGGTGTGGCTGCCGGTGCTCGCCCGGTTCCGCGAGGCCAGACTGTTCGCCGTCCTCGGTCTCGCGGCGATCGCGATGGGCGCCGTCCTCACGGCGTTCAGCAGCGCGGGCCAGTCGACCAGCCAGACGCTCCTCGCCGGCAACTCGTTCATGGTGCTCGGGCTCGTCGCCGGCACCGGCGCACTCCTCTGGGCGCGCACGGTCATCGGCGCACCGATGGTGGCAGTCTGGTTCGGGCTCGGCATGGTGGCGGCGATCCCGCTCGGCAGCGGACTCTCGAGCGTCAACGTCTGGCGCTTCGGTCTCTCGCTCCCGCTGACCGTCTTGCTCCTCGCCCTCGCCTGGCGGTGGAGCTCACGCGTGATGGAGTTCGCGGTCATCGGCGCCATCGGCGTGATCGGCGCCCTGAACGACGCCCGCTCCGGCAGTGCGATGCTCGTGATGACGGCGGCCCTGGTCCTCTGGCAGCTGCGCCCCACGACGCCGGGTCGACGCGGCTCGACGGTGCGGACGCTCCTCGGGCTCGCCGTCCTCGGCGCGGCCGTCTACACGGTCGCCCAGGCGGTGATCCTCGGCGGGCTCCTGGGCGAACGCACCCAGGAGCGGACCCAGGCGCAGATCGACACCTCCGGCAACCTCATCGTGGGCGGGCGGCCGGAGGCGGCCGCGACGGTGGAGCTCGTCGCGAACCGTCCTCTCGGTTACGGCTCGGGTGCGATCCCGACCCTCTCCGACATCCTGTCAGCGAAGACGGGCATGTCCTTCATCGGGTACCAGCCGAACAACGGCTACGTCGAGCGCTACATGTTCGGCAACGGTTACGAAGTGCACTCCATGATCGGCGACCTCTGGGTCCGGTTCGGGCTGTTCGGCGCCGCGCTCGTCGTGCTGCTCTTCGTCCTGACCTTCCGAGCGCTCGGTGACGGTCTCGCCCGACGTGCCGCGAGCGCCCTGGTGATCTGGCTCGCCATCCGCATGCTGTGGAACCTCTGCTTCAGCCCCGTCGACTCCTCGATGCTCCTCACGATGTTGTTCCTCGGCGTCGCCTTCGTCCCGGTCACGATGCGGTCGCGGCCCGAGGCGCCCACCGCCGGGGGACGCATCCCGCCGACCCGTCCGACGGCGGTGCACCGATGAGCGCCACCGCACCGGCGAAACCGCGGCTCGACTGGGTCGACGCCGGCAAGGGGCTCGCGATCACCCTCGTCGCGATGTACCACTCCGCGAGCTGGCTCCTCGGAGCCGGATTCGAGATCGACGGGTGGCGCCAGGTCAACGAGGCCCTCTCGTCGCTCCGCATGCCGCTGTTCTTCATGCTCGCCGGACTCTTCGCCGCGAAATGGCTGACCGCCTGCTGGCGGTCGCTGTGGCGCTCGAAGCTCTCGCTCTTCGTCTGGGTGTTCCTCGTCTGGGAGGTCATCGGCTCAGCGGTGTTCCTGCTGGGGCTGACGATGAAAGGACAACCGATCAACCTCGTCGGCACGGTCCGCGACCTCCTCGTCTCGCCGATCGCGCCACGGTTCGAGCTGTGGTTCATCTGGGCGCTCGCGATCTTCTTCGTGGTCGCGAAGCTCATCCGCCGGATCGACTGGCGTGTCCAGCTCGCCGTCGCCGGGGTGTGCTCGGCCGCCGCCCTCAGCGGGTGGGAGACCGCCAACATCGGGTGGAGCGGCTCGATCAAGTACTTCTTCTTCTTCCTCGCCGGGCTCTACCTGAAGGACGCCGTCTTCCGGCTGAGCCGCGCGCGCATCGGCGGGCTCCTCGTGGCGCTCATGGTCGCCTGGGTCGCCGTCTCCGCGGTCGTGGCCGTGTTCGGGCTGCGCTGGGTGCCCGGGCTGTACTTCGTGAACTGCGTGCTCGGCGTCGTGACCGGCGTGACCGTCAGCCGGTGGTTGGCCCGCATCCCCAGGCTCGTGGCGATCGGCTCGAACACCCTGCCGGTCTACCTGACACACACCCCGCTCATCATCGTGATGGCCTACCTGCTCGCACTCCTCACGAGGGTGACCCCGGTCGCCGTCGTCGCTCCGGGCTTGCCACCGGTGCTCGCCGGTCTCGCGATCGCCGGTTCGCTCCTGATCAGCGGCGCCGCCATGCGTGGGCCGGCACGCGTGCTCTACGAGGCGCCACGGCTCATCCGCGGACCTGCTCCGGTTCCGCCGCGCGGACGGCACGCCCATGTCGCCTGAGCGTTCGGGGTCAGCCGACGGCGCTCCCCCAGTCGGAGACCTCGCCGACCGCCGCGGCCGGGTTCCCGGCGACGACCGTGCGCGCGGGGACATCGCGTCGGACCACCGAACCGGCACCGACCACGGATCCCTCGCCGAGCGTGACGCCCTTCAAGACGAGCGCGCGCGTCCCGATGAGGACCTTGCGTTCGATGACGATGGGCGCGGTGTGCGCTCGGCGACGACCGCTGGGCGACGTCGTCCAGTGGAAGTCGGTGTCGAGGATCTGCACCTCCCAGGAGATGCGGACGTCCGGTCCGATCTCGAGCCCGGACTCGACGTTCACGATGGTGCGCATCCCGATCTTGGAGCCCTTCGACAGGTGCAGCGTCGCCCCCTCGCCAACCCACATCTGCGCCCCCTTGGACACCGTGCAGCCGCGGTCGAGTCGGTAGGTCCCCGGGCCACCGAGCTTCACCCCGGCCTCGATCCTCGCGCCGGGGTGGCCACGCAGCACGCCGCGCGCATAGCTCCAGAAGTGCTTGCGCACCGCACGCAGTCGTCCCATCGATCCGTCCGATCCTCGATTTCCCCGATTGCGAGCCTAGCGGCGACCGTCGGCCCGCCAGTACCCCGCCTCCGGAGGCCATTCCCGTGACTCAGCACCCGAGCACCGTCACCGTCCAGCAGTCGTTCCCGGACCCCCGTCCGACCACGAACCCGTACATCGTGATGCTGCGCGACCACCTCGCCACGACGCCGGGCGTCGCGGTCCGCACGTTCTCGTGGCGCCGGGCCATCCTCGGCCACTACGACGTCTTCCACGCGCACTGGCCGGAGATCCTCGTGTCGGGTGCGTCGAAGCCGAAGCGCGCCGTCCGGCAGCTGCTCACCCTGGTGCTGCTCGCGAAGCTCGCCGTCACGAGGACGCCGATCGTCCGCACCCTCCACAACCTCCACCGTCCCTCGGGCATCTCACGGATCGAGCATGCGCTCCTGGGCCTCTTCGAGCGCCGCACGGCCTTCGTGATCGTGCTCAACGAGCAGACGGTTCCGCCGGAGGGCGTCGGGAGCGCCGTGATCCCGCACGGTCACTACCGCGATTGGTACGCCCGCCACCCCCAGCGTGAAGCGGTCGAGGGGAGACTGAGCTACTTCGGCCTCATCCGCCGATACAAGGGCGTCGACGGCCTCCTGCGCGCCTTCTCGGCTCTCCCGGGAGGCGACCGCAGCCTCCGTGTCGCCGGGCGACCCTCGAGCGAGGCCCTCGCCGCGGACCTCCGGAGCCTGGCGGCCGACGACGACCGCATCGACCTGAGTCTCGAGTTCCTGAGCGACGCCGAGCTCGTGGACGTGGCCCGGCAGGGCGAACTGGTCGTCCTGCCCTACCGCGAGATGCACAACTCGGGTGGAGCGCTCGCCGCGCTGTCCGTCGACCGACCCGTCCTCGTCCCGGCGAACGCGGTCAACGAGCGGCTCGCCGCCGAGGTTGGCCAGGGTTGGGTCGTGCAGTACGACGGCGACCTCGACGCGTCCGACCTCGAGCGGGCGCTCGACGCGGTCCGGGATCCGTCCCGCGGGCCGAGCCCGGACCTGTCGGCGCGCGACTGGGACCTCGCCGGCCAGCTGCACCTCGCTGCCTACCGTGCCGCGCTGGGACACGGCCGCCCCGAAGCGCCCGGTGCCCCCGTCCGGAGGGTCGGCGACCGTGCGATCTGAGCCCCGCCGTCCCGCCGAGGGCACCGCCGTCGCTCAGGCGTCGGAACGCCGGTACTCCTCGTACGAGTACCCGACCGCACCGGTGATCATGCCGGTGCCACGCGCGAGCGTCCTGACCCCCTTGGCCCGGTGGCGGAGCGAGCGGGTGACGACGCCGAGCAGCGCCCGAACCGCCCCGCCGGCCGCCCGGATCGCGCCGCGGCCGATGCAACGCGCTCTGGCGACGAGCCGACCACGCGTCGAGGACTCGAGTGCGATGGATGTCTGGCTCCAGCTGTTGCCGCTGCTGAACGCGCGGCGCACGACCCAGTCCCGCGTGCTGCGGGCCGCCGGGACGATGTCCCACACCACCGCCTCGTCGCACCAGACGAGGCGTCCGCCCGTCGCGTGCAGGGTCCGGGTGAACATGGTGTCCTCGCCGCCCGCATGCCCGAAGGCGGTGTCGAACTCCAGCCCGATCGCCCGGACGACCCGCAGGTCGATCAGCAGGTTGTTCGTCGCGGCGACCGACACCGCGGTGCCCGTCGGGAGCCGACGGCGCGTGAAGAACTCGCCGGCTTCGATCCACGCCGACGGTTCCACCTCGAACCGCGACACGACCGGGCCGACAACCGCCACCGCCCCGCCGCGGTCGAACGTCGCGACGAGCTCGACGAGCCAGTGCTCCGTCGGCCGCTCGTCGTCGTCGATGAACACCAGCAGGTCGCTCTCGCCCGCCTCGGCGAGCGCCCGGTTGCGGGCCGCCGTGATGCCGCTCTCCGGTTCGCAACGGTACGTGAGCGTCACCGCGTCCGGCGACGGTGTCGACAGCACGGACCCCCTGGCGCTCTCAGCCGGGTCGTTGTCGACGACGAGCACCTCGACCCGCTCGAAGCGGTCGGTCACGCTCGCGGCCTGCTCCAGTAGTGCCGGGAGTGCGACGCGGAGGTCGTCCGGTCGGCGGAAGGTGAGCATGGCGACGACCAACGAGGTCGCGGGTCCGCCTCCGGTGGATCCGACCGGGGTGTCCGAGTGCATGTACTCCCTCTCCGCGGCTGAGCCGTCGATGGACCACCAGACTATTGGGTGCCCGCACGCCCCCACCGCCCCCAGCTCGGGCGTCGCGACCGCGGTGCACGCATGACCGCGGGCACGGCACCCGGGACGACGAGCGGCGACTTCGGCCGCCATGCCGCACGGGGCGCGGCCGTCACGATGGTCGGCCAGCTCACCCGGATCCTCGTCCAGGTGGTGTCGGTCGTCGTCCTCGCCCGCTTCCTCACCCCGAACGACTACGGCCTCTTCGCGATGGTCATGGCCGTGGTGGGGGTCTCGGAGATCTTCCGCGACTTCGGGCTGTCCAACGCCGCGATCCAGGCGAAGACCCTCAGCCACCGCCAGCGCGACATCCTGTTCTGGGCGAACTCGGGGATCGGCATCGCCCTCGGCGCCGTCATCTTCGGGCTCGCGTACCTCATCGCCGCCCTGTACGGGCGGCCGGAGCTGGTGCCGCTCGCGCAGTTCATGGGGCTCGCGTTCCTCCTGAACGGCGTCTGCACGCAGCACCGGGCGAGCCTCAGCCGGGCCCTGCGCTTCACGACGCTCGCCGTCGTCGACGTCGCGGCCTCCGTGATCGCCCTCGCGGTCGCGATCGTGTTCGCCGTCCTCGGGGCCGGGTACTGGGCGCTCGCCTGGCAGATGGTCACCCTCTCGCTCGCGACGCTCGTGCTCGTGCTCGCGGCGTCCCGTTGGCTGCCCCGGCTGCCGAAGCGCGGCGTCGACATGCGCGGGTTCTACCGCTTCGGCTGGAACATGGTCGCAACGCAGCTCGTCGGGTACGCGGCGAACAACACGGACTCGTTCGTCATCGGCCTGCGGCTCGGCCCCGCACCGCTCGGCATCTACAGCCGCGGATTCCAGCTGCTCATGAACCCGCTCAATCAGCTCCGCGCACCGGTCACGCGCGTGGCGATCCCAGTCCTCTCGCGGATCCAGGACCAGCAGGCGCGCTTCGACTCGTACATCGTCCGTGGACAGGTCGCCCTCGGCTACACCCTCGTCGCCGGGCTCGGGCTCGTCGCCGGTGCCGCCGAGCCGATCGTCGCGCTCGGACTCGGAGAACGGTGGCTCGAGGTCGCGCCGGTGCTGCGCTTCCTCACGGTCGCCGGCGCCTTCCAGACGCTCGCCCTCGTGGGCTACTGGGTCTACGTGTCGAAAGGGCTGACCGCCCGCCTGTTCCAGTTCACCCTGATGAGCGCGGCGTTGAAGATCACCTTCGTGCTGATCGGGTCGAACTGGGGCGTGGTCGGCGTCGCCGCCGGATTCGCCCTCGAACCGGTGGTCTCGTGGCCCCTGTCCCTCTGGTGGCTGAACCGTTGGGCGCCGATCCCCATCCGCACGCTCCTCCTCGGGGTGGTGCGGCTCTCCCTGCTGACTCTCTCCGCCGGAGCCGCGGCGTACGGTGCGACGGTGTTCGCGACCGCCGGCGGGACGATCCTGCAGATCCTCGCGGCGATCGTCGCCGATCTCGCGGTGTACGCCCTCGCGGCACTCCTCGTCCCGGCCGTCCGCCGGGACCTCCGGTTGGTCCTCGACATCGTCCGCGCCGCGCGACGGTCGAAGACCCCACCCGTCGTCTCACCTGAGCCGGACGGTCCTGCCGACGACGGGAGTCTCGCATGAACGTCACACCGGACCCGGCGTTCGCCGACGCCGCCGTCGTGGTCGTCAACTACGGTTCGAGCGCCCTGCTCGCCGAGCACCTGACGCGGCTGACCCGGAACGCGCCGGGACTCGTGACGGTCGTCGTGGACAATCCGACGACGTCCGCCGAGCGCTCGAGTCTGCAGTCGCTCGCCACCGCCGAGGGCTGGTACCTCGTGGAACCACCGACCAACCTGGGGTTCGGCGCCGGCGTGAACGCCGGCATCGAGCTCGCCGTGGCATCCGGCGCGACCAGGTTCGTCATCCTCAACCCGGATGCCGAACTCCTGCCGCCGGCCGCGGCCGCCCTCTTCGCCGCCTGCTCCGCCGACCCGGCCGCGCTCGTCGCGCCGCGCATCCTGCGCCCCGACGGCAGTCTGTGGTTCGGCGGCTCCGACCTCTACCTCGACGACGGACGCATCCGTTCCCGCCGTCGCCGTCTCGCCGATGTCCCGCTCGATCGCATCGAGCCGTGGCTCACCGGAGCCTGCCTCGCCGTCGACCTGACCTTGTGGCGCCGGATCGGTGGGTTCTCGGACGAGTACTTCCTCTACTGGGAGGACGTCGACCTCTCGCACAAAGTGGTGTCCGTCGGCGGTCGCCTCCTCGTCCTGGACGAGGTCACCGCCGTGCACGCGGAGGGCGGGACGCAGGCGCCCGGACAGACCGCGTCGGGCCAGGCCAAATCCGACCTCTACTACTACTACAACATCCGGAACCGACTCGTCTTCGGCGCACTGCACCTCTCGGAAACCGACGAGGCCGCCTGGCGACGCGCGACGGCGGCCGTCTCGCGCGAGGTGCTGCTGCAGGGCGGGCGTCGACAGTTCGTGACCCGTCCGTCGATCCTGTGGACGGCGATGCGGGCGATCCGCGACGGTCGCCGGCTCGCCGCCCGGATCCGCTCCGGCCGTTCGCCTCGGGCCTGACCCGCACCACGCAACAGCGCCCCTGGTCGGACCAGGGGCGCTGTTGCGAGGTGCTCGTATCCCGACGGGACACCTCAGGCGACGCCCCAGAGCTGCGAACCCAGGAGGACGTCGCCGTTGGTGCGGCCGGGAGTGGGCGTCTCAGCTGCGACGGCGTCCACTCCCGACCGGGTCTCGATCAGCTCACAGGGCCGTGACCCGGTAGCCGGTGTAGTTGACCACGACCGGGCCGTTGGTGATCGTGCCGGACAGGTAGGTGTCGACACCCACCGAGCCGGGCGCCTGCAGCGCGGCCGTCGTGTCGGTGGTGCTCGCCTGCCAGTCCGGCTCCACCTGACCGTCGGCCCAGGCCTTGGCCTTGATCGCCGTCGTGCCGACACCGGACACCTGCGTGCGGATGGTGATCTTCATCGCCGGGGTGTAGGCGAGCCCGGAGAGGTTCACCGCCGTCAGGGCCGTCGAACCCTTCATGAGCTGCAGGCGCAGCACGCCGTTGGCCTGGATCCAGACCCGGGCCGCGTAGTTGTCGGCACCGACCTGGCGGCCGACGAGCGAGACGAACTGCCCGCCGCCGGTCGGCGCCTGCGCGATGGTGAACGACACGGTCGAGTCGGTGCCGGAGGACGATACCTGCGCCAGACGGGCGGTCCGCGACTGCCCGGCGCTGGCGGAGATCACGCCCGAGGTCCCGTTCACGGAGAACGAGGAGGCCGTCCCGGCGAGCGTCCACGGCCCGCCGGTCTGGGCCGCGCCCCAACTGTTCGTCGCCGTCCGGGCGAAGGTGTCCGCCGCGACCACCACGGGGCTCGGGTCGACCGGGGGCACGACCGGCGCGGTGACCGTGACGGTCTGCGAGGTCGTGGCCGTGAGGCCGCCGTTGTCCGTGACCGTCAGGGTGACCGTGTACGTCCCGCCGGCGGCGTAGACGTGGGACGAGGTGGTGCCCGTCCCCGTCGATCCGTCTCCGTAGTCCCAGGCGACCGATGCGATCGTGCCATCGGGGTCCGTGGAGGCGGAGGCGTCCAGTGCCGCGGTCAAGCCCGAGGGGGTCGCCGTGAACGACGCTGTCGGGGCCTGATTCACCGGGGTCGGCTGGGCCGCTCCCGGTGTCGCCGCGAGCAGGTCGTCGAAGGTGACCGTGACCGGACCGTTCGTGGTGGAACCGGACAGGTAGCTGCTGAGCCCGACGAGACCGGCGGACTGCAGTCCCGCGGTGGCGTCGGTCGCCTGGACCTGCCAGGCGGTCGGCTCCGTCGCTCCGGCGACCCAGACCTTCGCACCGAGGGTGGTGGGCGAAGCGCCCGTCACCTGGAGCTTGACCTGCAGGGCCTGACCGGCGGTGTACGTCAGTCCGGGGACCGTGACCGCCTGGAGCGCGGTCGCCCCCTGGAGCAGCTGGATGCGGACGGCACCGTTCGATTGGATCCACACGCGCGTGGAGTAGAACGCACTGCCGACCTGTCGACCGATCACCGAGGCGTAGACGCCGCCTCCGTTGGCCACGGCCGAGGCCGTGATCTTCGCGCTCACCGTGACGTCGGTGGCGGACACCGCGTTCAGGCGGGCCGTGCGCGTCCCGCCGGCGGGCAATGACATCTTGCCGGTGCCGTTGCCGACCGAGAAGCTCGTGTTGCCGCCCGCGACGGTCCAGGCTCCGCCCGTACCGGCCGTGCCCCACGCGTTGCTCGTCGTGCGCTCGAAGGTGTCGGCCGCGTAGGTCGACGCCACCGGGATCTCGGCGACCGTGACACTCAGGGTCGTGGCCGCCGTGCCGCCGCGGTTGTCCGTCACGGTCTGGGTGACCGTGTACGTGCCGGCCGTCGCGTAGCTGTGCGTCGTCGTCGTCCCGGTACCGGTCGCTCCGTCACCGAAGTTCCAGGCCACCGAGGCGATCGTGCCGTCCGGATCCGAGGCACCCGACCCGTCGAAGCTCGCGGTGAGTCCCGTGGAGGCCGCCGTGAAGCTCGCGACCGGCAGCTGGTTCGGCGGCAGCGTCGTGACCACGTCCTGCGTCACGCTCGCCGTGGCGCCGACGTTGTCGGTGACCGTGAGACTGACGGTGAACGTGCCGGCGGTGGCGTAGCTGTGGGTCGCCGTGACACCGGTCCCCGAGGTGCCGTCACCGAAGTTCCAGGCGTACGAGGCGATCGTCCCGTCCGGGTCGGCGGAGGCCGAGGCGTCGAACGACCCGTCCAGGTTCACGACGGTCGGCGTGAACGCCGCGGTCGGGAGCTGGTTCGGAGCCACCGCGGTGACCGTCTGCTGCGTGGTGGCGGTGCCGCCCCGGTTGTCCGTCACCGTGAGGGTGACCGTGTAGGTGCCACCGGCGGCGTAGTGGTGTGCCGCCGTGGCGCCGGTCCCGGTCTGACCGTCCCCGAAGTCCCAGGCGTAGGAGCTGATGACGCCGTCGGTGTCGGTCGACGTCGTCGCGTCCGTGGTGAGGTCGAGGTTGGCGACCGCGTTGGTGAACGCGGCGGTCGGGAGGACGTTCGGAGCCTGGCCGAGGCCGAGCTCACGGTGCTGGGCGACCTGGGCGTCGGTGAGGGGCGCGTTGTAGACGGCGACCTCGTCGATCTTGCCGTTGAAGTACGGCACCGAACCCTGCCAGGCGTTGTCGCCACCCACTCGCCAGTAGCCGGTGTAGTCCTGCGCGCCGGTCTGCGGGTTGGTCCCGACGGAGGCCCCGTCGATGTAGAGGTTCATCCCGGCGGCCGACTGCTGCGCGACCACGTGGTGCCACTTGCCGTCGTTGACCGCGGCCTGCGAGGTGATCGTGTTCTCCTGGCCGGTCCAGGTGCCGAAGACGAGCTTGCCGTCGGGGCGCAGGAACACGTGCCGGTCGTACCCGCCCGATCCTCCGGTCTGGTTCGACCCGAAGCCGATGACCTTACCGCCCTGCGTCGAGGTGGTCTGGAACCAGGCCTCCATCGCGTAGCTGGTCGGGTTGGAGTAGCTCGACTTACTGGAGACGCCGCCCTCGTCCCACCCGTTGGAGGTGAACTGGGCCGCTGTGTTGTCCACACCGGACAGCGCACCGCTGGCACCCTTCGTGACCTGACCGAAGTACAGTCCGTCGGACTCGGTGGGGCCTGCGTCGACGGCGGTGGAACCGCTCGTCTCGTTCAGGCGCCAGTAGAGCGCGGGGTCGAGGCCGAACACCGCGGCGCCGTAGGCGTCCGCCGGAGCCGCCGGGACGGTCGAGGTCCGACCGGAGGCGACGTAGTGGGCGTCCACCTGCTGGCGGGTGAGGACCGTCGGGAACACCGACACGTCGTCGATGTCGCCGGAGAAGGTGTTGCTGCTCGGGCCGTTCGGCCAGCCGCCGAGGTTGTCCCCGCCGACCCGCCAGTAGCCGTTGAACACCTGGCCGCTCGTGATGTCGGCCCGCGATGCGACCTTCTTGCCGTCGACGAACAGCTGCATGCCGTTCGCGCCGAGCGACGCCGCGACCTGGTGCCACTGTCCGTCGTTGTAGGCCTTCGGGCTCGTCACGATGTTCGTGTTGCCCGTGTAGGTACCGAAGTTCAGGCGGCCGTCGTTGCCCATGTAGACGTGGCGGTCGTAGGAGGAGGAGTTCCCGGTCGCGGACCCGCCGAAACCGATGATCTTGCCGCCCGAGGTGGTGGTGGTCTTGAACCAGGCCTCCGTCGTGAAGGTGTTCGGTGAGGGCTTCTGCACCGTGGAGGAGCTGGAGCCGCCGGAGAAGGTGGTGGCCTTGTTCGTCGACGAGGCTTCCTGGCCGGTCGCACCGCGGGTCACGCCGGTGTCGGTGAGGGTCAGGTCGTCTCCCGAGTTCCAGTCGTACCCGGTGGTCCCGCTCGACTCACCGAGCGGCCAGAGGGAGGTGGGGTTGTCGTTCAGCACCGACTGCTGGTAGCTGCTGATCGCGCCGTCCTCGGAGATCGTGACCGCGACGTTCAGCCCCTGCTGGAAGTTGCCGTACGGGTCGGTCGCCCGGATCCGGTAGTTGTACGTCTGGCCCGGGGTGAGCCCCGTGTCCAGGAAGGACATGACCGGTCGGTTCCAGAAGGTCGAGGTGGCCTGCGTCGTGTAGACGGGCGACGCCGTGACGTTGTTCCTGATGACCTGGTAGCTCAGGTTGGAGTTGTCGCGGTCGTAGTTCGCCTGCCAGGAGATGCGTGCCGTGCCACGGCTGAACGAGGTCACCGTGGGGACGAAGTTGGAGCCGGTGAGGCGCGGGCCGTCCTTGTTCGGGGCGATGGACGACTTCGCGAAGCGTACGAGGCCCTGCATCCCGGTGCCGTTCACCTGGGTGAACTCTCCCGCGTAGAGCACGTAGTCGCCGGCCACGGTGACGTCCCAGGCGCCCTGACCGGTGCCGGTGTAGCTGCCGGTGTTGATGGTCGGGAACCAGTTCAGGAGCGTGGGTGACGGGGTTCCCGCGAAGTTGTAGTAACCGTACGGGTCGGCGGTCAGCGTGCCGGTCGTGGCCTTGGTGAAGGCGGTGGCGCGCTGGAAGCCCCACGGATCGGTCTGCGGGTATCCGCCGACGTTGCCGCAGTAGTGGGCGTGACTGGCGACGTAGACGACGTCGGTGTCGGCCGCGACGGAGTAGGAGTCGCCGTGGCAGTCCTCGACCCATTGCAGTTCGCCGCCACTCCAGTCGGCCTTGAAGGCGCCCTCGATGTTGCCTCCGGCGCCGAAGGTGTACCCGGTGCCGTAGACGCTCGAGCCGTCGCTGGTGAGCGAGTTGATCGACGCCTGCTCACCGCCGTTGCGGATGAGGGAGTTGATGGCCCACGGCATGGAGGAACCGGTCGCGGTGCTGAGCGCGGCGAGCCCGTATCCGGGGCTGTTCGAGCCGTTCACCGAGGTGAAGTTGCCGCCGATGACGATCTTCGAGGCGTCGGGGCTGAGCACGAGCGCCTGGACCGTTCCACCGACGACGTCGGGGGCGAGGCCGGTCAGGGCACCGTTCGAGGCGGCGAAACCGGCGACGCCGGCACGGGCCGAGCCCTGCGCGGACGTGAACTGTCCCCCGGCGTACACGGTGGTGTTGGTGGCGGTGACCGACTTGACGATCGAGTTGATCGAGGGCGCGAAGCCGGCGACCAGCGTCTGCGTGGCCACGTCGAACGCGGCGAGGCGGTAGCGCGTCGTCCCGTTGACCGCGGTGAACTGCCCACCCGCGTAGAGCTTCGTGCCGTCCGGCGAGGCGGCGAGGGAGCGCACCTGCTGGTTGAAGTTCGGTGCCCACGGGAGGAGCGCGCCGGTCGACAACGTGTAGGCGAGGAAGTTGTTCCGGGTCACCGTGTTGGCGCCGGCCGCGGAACCGGCCGGGCGCGCGGTCGTGAAGGACCCCGCGACATACACCGTGTTGCCGATGACGACCTGATCCCAGACCACGCCGTTGATCTGCGGCGCGGGGAGCGCGTCGGACGACACCGTGGCCGGCTGGCCGGTGGCCGGGGTGGTGTCGGCCACGGCCGGTTGCACGGCGGTCAGGGTGCCGAACAGCACTGAGGCGGCGGCCAGGCCGACGAGGGCGACGAGGCGCGCGTGCGCCGGCCGGCGCGTCCGCCGCGGGGTCGCGGGCTCGGACGACAGCAGTGTGGTCATGGGGTATCTCGCAGTCTTCTCGGGTGAAGGAGTCGGACCTCTGACGCACACGGTCGGGAGCCGTGGGCCAGCGGGGATGGTCCTTCCACGCAGTCAACCGCAAGATGGGGGACGACGATGCACCCCGTTGGGGGCAGTTGCACCCCCAGATCAGGGGTGAATTCCTCCGAGACCAGCACTGGCGGCTGACAGATCGACATATGTCTGATACCGACACAGGCCGAAATCGTCCGCCGGGAGCCCCCGAGACGCCGGGCTAGCGCGGAGCGGCGCCCTCGAACACGACGGCCGGTTCGGCCGCCGCATAGTCCACCGTCACCCGCACCGTGTCGCGCGCGTCCTCGGGGATGTTGAAGACGAAGGTGCCCCGCACCGTCTCGCCGGCCGCGACCTGCTCGGGGAACGCGACACCGCCCGGAGCCGCCAATTCGATCGCTGGAGTGAGGTCGGCGCCGTAGTAGGCGTTCGCGACGGCGCCCGCGAGCGAGTACGCCTCGGAGCCGCTGTTGGTGAAGGCGATCGTCACGCGGATCGACGGCCCGGCCACCTCGCCGGGCTGCGACGCCTCGCCGTCGACGGCCTCCAAGGAGTCGATCCGCACGCTCACCGCGTCGCCGACGGCGGCCGAGTCGTCGAACCCGATCGCGCCGGCCTCCGATCCGGCGGGGGGCAACGTGGAGCCCGGCTCAGCGGTCGGAAGCGCCGTCGACAAGAAGGAGGGGGCGCTGGACGGGTCGCTCGTGGTCTGCGACGACGGCAAGCCCGGGCGAAGGGTCAGCCACAGGACGACGCCGACGACCACGAGGGCGACGACCACGCCGACGACGATCGGCACGACGCGACGACGGCCGGGGGCCCCGGGCTCGTCGGCGGTCGTCGGAACCTCGGTGCGGTCTTCTGCTTCGGCCATGTCACGCTCCAGATCGTCTCGGGAACTGTATCGCACCGGTCGGTCGGCTCGTATCGGAGCTGGCACCCCTGCTCGGGTGCCACTCGAAAGTGGACTCGGCAAGCGCTGATGCCCCTCATAGGCTCGCAACTGGCCCGATGGACGCGCCGAGCACCGTCGTCGATCAGCCGACGTCGTGCGCACACCACCACGAATCCGCCAGGGGGCGACAGCATGACCGATCGAAGCACCGTCGGACGCGTCGGCTACGCCGCAGGGGCCTTCGACCTCTTCCACGTCGGTCACCTGAACATCCTTCGCCACGCCAAGAGCGCGTGCGACTACCTCATCGCCGGAGTCGTCTCGGATGAGCTGCTCCGCACCCGCAAGCGCATCGAGCCCGTCGTCCCGCTGACGGAGCGTCTCGAGATCGTCCGCCACATCGGCTTCGTCGACGAGGCCGTCGAGGAGACCTGGGACGACAAGCTCCAGGCCTGGGACGCGCTCCGGTTCGACATCTTCTTCAAGGGCGACGACTGGCGCGGGACCGCCGAGGGCCTCCGGCTCGAAGCGGAGTTCGCCAAGGTCGGCGTCGAGGTCGTCTACTTCCCGTACACGATGAGCACCTCGAGTACGGCGCTCCGCCGTGCCCTCGCCCAGCTCGAGGAGCAGCGCGAGCTCGACACGACGCTCGTCCAGGCCTGACACCCGCCCTCCCCGCGCCCGTTCCGCCGCCGCGGCCACGCTCCCGTTCGCCGCGACAGCGAGGTACTGTTGGACGGATTGACTCACAGGGCGGTGGACACATGACGAAGGCTCGGCAGGCGTTGCTCGCCCGGCTCACCGGCTCGCTGCCCGTCCACGGGTCGATCGTCGGCGTCGCGACCGACGAGCGCACGGTCGTCATCACGTACGGCGACGGCCCGAGTCCCGACGGGACGCCGGGGGTCCTCGACGCCCTCGCCGAGGCCGGAGCGACCGCGACGTTCTTCGTCCTCGTCGGCCGCGCGCGGAAGTACCCGGAGCTCCTCGAACGCATCGTCGCCGGTGGGCATGAACTCGCGCTGCACGGCGACGACCACGTTCGCCTCACCGACTTCTCCGAAGAGGTCGCCTACCGGCGCACCCGCGCCGCCAAACAGGAGCTCGAGCAGCTGAGCGGCCAGCCGATCGAGTGGTTCCGGCCGCCCTACGGCGCGCAGAGCATCGAGACGTGGCAGGCCGTCAAACGAGCCGGCCTGCAGACCGTGCTGTGGACCGCGACCGCCTGGGACGTCAAGGACGTCGGCGAGCACGAGCGCGTCGCCCACGCCGTCCGGCACTGCCACCAGGGCTCGATCCTGCTCGCCCACGACGGATTCGCCGGCCCGGCCGACGGCGTCGACGACGGCCCGGAACCCGAGGTCGACCGCGGTGCGCTCGCAGCCGAGCTGCTGAGCGGGTTCGCCCGCGAGGGTCTCGTCGGCCGCTCGCTCGGCGAAGCGCTGCGCGAGGGCAAGGCCGTCCGCCGGGCCCGCTTCACGGAATAGCCGCCAGCGGCTCCGGCTCCCCAGCCCCTCAGTCCTTCGCGAACCGGTCCGTCGCGTCGATGAGCGCCGACAGGATGCCCGGCTCGTCGAAGGCGTGCCCCGCGTCGGGGACGATCGTGAAGTCCGCCTCCGGCCACGCCCGGTGCAGGTCCCACGCGGTGAAGACCGGCGTGCACATGTCGTAGCGGCCCTGGACGATCACACCGGGGACTCCGGCGAGCTTGCCGGCGTCCCGGATGAGCTGCTCGGGTTCGAACCAGCCTTTGTTCGTGAAGAAGTGGTTCTCGATGCGCGCGAACGCCACCGCGAAGTGCGGGTCGGTGAACCGCGCGACGGTCTCCGCCTGCGGGAGCAGCGTGATCGTCGACGACTCCCACCGCGACCAGGCGACGGCCGCCGGCCCGTGGACGGCCGGGTCCTCGTCGAACAGCCGCCGGTGGTAGGCCTCGATGAGGTGGCGGCGCTCGCCGACCGGGATCGGCTCGAGGTAGCCCTCCCACAGGTCGGGGAAGACCGCGGAGGCACCACCCTCGTAGAACCAGTCGAGCTCGGCGTCGCGCAGGGTGAAGATGCCGCGGAGCACGAGCTCGGTGACGCGCTTCGTGTGCTTCTGGGCGTAGGCGAGCGCGAGCGTCGACCCCCAGGACCCGCCGAACACCATCCAGCGCTTGATCTTCAGCGCCTTGCGGAGGACCTCGAGGTCGGCGACGAGGTGCCAGGTCGTGTTCGTCGACAGGTCGGCCGCCGGGTCGCTCGCGTGCGGCGTGCTCCTGCCGCAGCCGCGCTGGTCGACGAGGACGATGCGGTAGCGCTTCGGGTCGAAGAGCCGACGGTGGACGGGACTCGTCGCGCCGCCAGGGCCACCGTGGAGGAACACGACGGGCTTGCCGTCGGGGTTGCCGGAGGTCTCCCAGTACAGCGACTGCCCGTCGCCGACGTCGAGCATGCCGGTCTCGTACGGCTCGATCTCGGGATACAGCTCAGCCATGCGGTCCACTTCCTCCTGCGTTCACGACATGTGTCTCACCTAGCATGCCGCACCCATCGCCCCACAGCTCGCGAGGGGTCCCGAATGGTCCCCTCGGCACGCGCTGAACCGACCATTCGGGACCCCTCGCGGGCTAGAGCTGGTCGGCGGACACCGAGAAGGTGTCGCAGGCGGACGGACCGGACTGGTACCCGGTCATGAACCAGCGCTGACGCTGCTCGGCGGAGCCGTGGGTCCAGGCCTCGGGGTTCACCTGGCCGGTCGCGGCCTCCTGGATGCGGTCGTCACCGACGGCCGCCGCGGCGCTCAGCGCGTCGTCGATCTCCTGCTGGGTCACGGGCTTCAGGAAGGCGACCCCCTTCGCGTCCTCCGTGTCCGACGCCGCGGCGACCCAGGCACCGGCGAAGCAGTCGGCCTGGACCTCGATCCGTACGGAGTCGGAGGCGGGCCCGGTACCGCTGCGATCGGCGCGGTCCATGATGCCGGTGAGCGCCTGGATGTGGTGCCCCCACTCGTGGGCGACGACGTACATCTCGGCGAGCGGTCCGCCCGACGCCCCGAAGCGGTCGCGCAGTTCGGCGTAGAAGCTGGTGTCGATGTAGATGGTCTGATCCGGAGGGCAGTAGAACGGGCCGGTGGCGCTCGTGGCGGCCCCGCAACCCGTGTTCGTCTGCTGATCGAAGATGATGAAATCGGCTGGCGAGGTGTAGTCGGCACCGAGCGCGGGCAGCTCCTCGGCCCAGTAGGCGTCGAGCGACGAGTAGGCACCACCCATGCGGCAGTCGACGCTCGCGTTCGCGTCGGCGCCCGTCTGGCACTCGTCGGAGAGCTGGCTCTCCTCCTGCTGGCCCCCGCCGACGCCCGCGCCACCGAGGATGCCCGACACGTCGACCCCGAGGAACTGCGAGATGAGGGCGATCACGATGACACCGACCGCGCCACCACCGACGGCGATGCCGGTCGTGCGGCCCCGTCGCTTGACCTTGTTCCCGCTGATGTCGGCGTTGTCGTTGAACGTCATGTCGGCACCCTATCGCGCAGCGCGAGGTGAGGCATATCGTCGCCCGCCCCTTGCGCGGGCGACGATTCGCCTCCCGTCAACCGCCTGGGTTCAGCGGGACTTCTTCGTGAGCGTCTTCTCGTCGACGGGTGCGTCGCCCGAGGCGCGGAGGGCGGCGAAGTAGTCGGCGGCCTCCTGCTGACGCTGCGCCTCCTGGCCCGTCGCGATGGGTGCCCGCACGTGCTCGGGCGCGAAGCCGAACGCCTCGACCAGATCGAGGGCGTGCGGACGCAGCCGGGAGATGAGGCGGTCGACGTAGGCGCTGACGGCCTGACCGCGCTGCGGCGACAGGCGACCGTGGATGAGGTACCAGGCGAGGTGCTTCTCGATGAGCGACAGCCCGAAGAGGTCGTGTACCCACGTCATGACCTGCTTGGTGCCCGCGTCCTCGATCTGCTCGACACCCTCCGTGAACGCCTCCCACTGCAGGAGCTCGCCGTGGGCGCGCGCCGCCTCGATGAGCTCGTTCTGGTGTGCGTTGAACAAGTCGGACGCGGCCTGCTTCGAGAGCTTGTTCGCGCCGCGCAGCTTGGTCGCGACCTCGGCGATCATCGACTCGACGCGCTCGGTCAGCAGCTCCCGCTGGACGTTCGTGTCGCGCAGCTGGCTCACCGAGCGTGCGGTGGACCCGAAGTCCTTCACGGTCTGCGCAAGGCTCCGGAGTCCGCTGCTGTGCACGGCGCGGTCGGTCGCCTGCTCGACGACGTAGCGGGCGAGCGCACCGGCGTCGACCTTCGCGAACTTCCGGCTGTAGTCGGTGAGGAGACGCTTGGCCACGAGCTGCAGCAGCACGTTGTTGTCGCCCTCGAACGTCGCGTAGACGTCGAGGTCGGCACGCAGCCCGGTGAGGCGGTTCTCCGCGAGGAAGCCGTTGCCCCCGCACGCCTCGCGTGCCTCCTGGAGCGTGTCGAGCGCGTGCCAGGTCGACAGCGGCTTGAGAGCCGCCGCGAGCGTCTCGAGGTCCTGACGGTCGTCGTCCGAGTCGGCCTTGCCGCTGAACACCTCGTCGAACTTCACGAGCAGCCGGTCGTGGGCGAAGATCTGCGCGTACGTCGTCGCAAGGCGCGGCAGGAGCCGACGCTGGTGGCGCTGGTAGTCGAGGATGACCTCCTCCTGGGTGTCGCTGCCCGCATTGAACTGCCGACGCTCACTGCCATAGGTGATCGCGATCTGGAGGGCGAGCGCGGAGGCCGACGTCGCGGCCCCGTCGAGGGACACCCGACCCTGGACGAGCGTCCCGAGCATGGTGAAGAAGCGACGCCCGGGGCTCTTGATCGGCGAGGAGTAGGTGCCGTCCTCGGCGACGTCGCCGTAGCGGTTGAGGAGGTTGGTGCGCGGCACGCGTACGCCGGTGAAGTGGAGCCGGCCGTTGTCGATGCCGTTGAGCCCACCCTTCAGACCGTCGTCCTCACCACCGATCCCGGGGAGGAACGCGCCCTCGTCGTCGCGGATCGGCACGTAGAAGCAGTGCACACCGTGGTTCACGCCCTTCGTGATGAGCTGCGCGAACAGCGTCGCCGCCTTCCCGTGGACCGCCGCGTTGCCGAGGTAGTCCTTCCACGCCGCGCGGAACGGGGTGTCGATGACGAACTCCTGGGTCTCCGGGTCGTACGTCGCGGTGGTCGCGATCGAGGCGACGTCGGAGCCGTGACCGGACTCCGTCATCGCGAAGGCACCGGGGACGTCGAGGTTCATCGCGCCGGGCAGGAACGCGTCGTGGTGCGGCTCGGTGCCTAGGTGCAGGATCGCCGCACCGAAGAGCCCCCACTGCACACCGGACTTGATCTGGAGGGACGGGTCGGCGAGGACGAGCTCCTCGAACCCGGCGATGTTGCCGCCGTGGTCGTCGGCGCCGCCGAGGCGCTTCGGGAACGCCTTGTGCACCTGACCGTTCTCGACGAGGAGCTTGAGCTGGTGGAAGACGCGGTCGCGGTGGTCGTCCATCGACTGGCCCTCGATGCGCTGCATCTCCGGCTTCGCGGCGAGCGCCCGGGACGCGAGACGGGCCTCCGGCCAGGTGCCGAGCAGCTGGTGCGCGAGCGCCGGGACGTCGATCCGCGCGTCGGACGGCGCCACCTCGACCGTCGCTGCCGTGCTCCCGCTGACGCTCGTCCGGATCGCTGTGTCGACCATCGCTGTGTCCTGCCTTTCACCCATGAAAACCTCCCACAATGGTAGGACTGTCATAACGATGGGTGAAAGCGCCTGTGGGATGTGGACAAGGGCCCGCCCGATCGTCGTCGATCGACTTGGTCCTCCCCCACAGCTGTCGCAGCTGGCTCTCAGGAGCGGCGTCAGGCGTTGGCGGCGACGACCTCGATGAGCGCTTGCCCGTAGGCGTCGAGCTTCTTCGCACCGATGCCGCTGATGCCGTCGAGCGCGCCGAGCGAGTCGGGCTTCGCCGTCGCGACCTCACGCAGGGTCGCGTCGCCGAAGACGATGTAGGCCGGGACACCCTGCTCCTTCGCGACCCCGGCCCGCCAGGCACGCAGGGCCTGGAACAGCTCGGCCGCGGCCGGCTCGAGCTCGGCATTCGCGCTCGACGAGCGGGAGGACGACCTCGACGAGGAGCGTGCGGCGCGTTCCGGCTCGCGACGCATGGCGACCGGCCGGTTCCCCGCGAGCACCTCGGCGCTCCCCTCGGTGAGGCCGAGCGTGCCGTACTCACCGACCGTGGCCAGGAGGTCGCGTGCGAGCAGCTGACGGACGACGCCGCGCCATTCCTGGTCGCTGAGGTCCTCGCCGATGCCGAAGGTCGCGAGTTCGTCGTGCCGCTGCTGGGCGACGCGGTCGGTGCGCTTGCCGCGGAGGATGTCGATGATCTGCCCCGCACCGAAGGACTGGTTGCGCTCGCGCTTCAGGCGCACGATCGTCGAGAGGAGCTTCTGCGCCGGCACGGTGCCGTCCCAGGTGACCGGGGGTTCGAGACAGGTGTCGCAGTTGCCGCACGGTGTGGAGGGCTGACCGAAGTAGCGCAGCAGGTTGACCCGGCGGCAGTCGACGGTCTCGCAGAGGGCCAGCATCGCGTCGAGGTGGGCGCTGAGATTGCGCTGGTGCGCGAGGTCGCCCGGCGACTCGGCGATCATGCGCCGCTGCTGGACGACGTCCTGCAGACCGTACGCGAGCCAGGCGATGGACGGCTCGCCGTCTCGCCCCGCGCGGCCCGTCTCCTGGTAGTAGCCTTCGACGCTCTTCGGGAGGTCGACGTGGGCGACGAAGCGGACGTCCGGCTTGTCGATCCCCATGCCGAAGGCGATGGTCGCGACCACCACGACGCCGTCCTCGCGGAGGAAGCGGGACTGCGCCGCGGCCCGCACGGAGGCGTCGAGTCCGGCGTGGTACGCCACGGCGTCCACCCCGTTGTCGCGCAGCAGCTGTGCCGTCTGCTCCACCGTCTTCCGACTCAGGCAGTAGACGATCCCCGCGGTGCCGGCCGGCTGCTCCTTCACGAACGCGACGAGCTGCTTGCGGACCTCGTTCTTGCCGACGATCCGGTACTGGATGTTCGGGCGGTCGAAGCTCGAGACGAAGTGCTTCGCCTCGCCGAGGTGGAGCCGCTGCGTGATCTCCTGGTGCGTCGCCTCAGTGGCGGTCGCGGTGAGTGCGATGCGAGGGACGTCGGGCCAGCGTTCGGCGAGCTCGCCGAGCATGAGGTAGTCGGGACGGAAGTCGTGCCCCCACTGCGACACACAGTGCGCCTCGTCGATCGCGAGCAGGGCGATGGTGCCCTGGCCGAGGAAGCGCCGGGTCGCCTCGGAGCTCAAACGCTCGGGCGCGACGTAGAGGAGGTCGAGCTCGCCCGCGAGGTAGGCCTGTTCGACCCGGGAGCGCTCAGCCGGATCCTGGGTCGAGTTGAGGAACGCGGCGCGGACACCGACGGCGAGGAGGGCGTCGACCTGGTCCTGCATGAGGGCGATCAGTGGGGAGACGACGATGCCGGTGCCCGGCCGGAGCAAGGCGGGGATCTGGTAGCAGAGGCTCTTGCCCCCACCCGTCGGCATGAGGACGACCGCGTCGCCGCCGCCGGCGACCTGCTCGATGATCTGCTGCTGCTCACCGCGGAACGCGTCGTACCCGAAGACCGTGTGGAGTGCCTCCTGCGCCGTGGCGAACTTCTGGCCTGCCGCACGCACCGCCACCACAGGCGGAGCGGCGGGAGCCGAGGTGACAGCACCGCTCCCCCAGGCGACGCCACCGCCGAGATACGCGTCGTCGGGCGGCGGGGCGTCGAAGTCGTCGGGAGCGTCCGCGTCGTCCGGGATCCAGTCGGGTTCGGTGCTCCAGCTCATCCGTCGATCGTAGCCGCAGCGGCTGACACCCCGGTGCCCCTCCACAGGAACGGATCCGAAGAATTTCGCTCCTCTTAATGCGCGACCCCGTCCGAGTCGCGATCGGATCTTTTTCCAAACCACCCCCGAGGGGGCTCCGAAGTGTCATCGAGGGCCGGTTCTGAGAGGCACTCGACAACCGGTCCAAACCTCATCAAAGGAGAATCACATGCGTACCATCAAGCGAAACCACATGGCAGTGCTCGCACTCGCCGCCGTCGCGACCTTCGGCCTCGCCGCCTGTTCCAGCGGCTCCAGCTCCGACAGCGGTTCGTCGATGGAGCCGAGCTCCGCTCCCTCCGAGTCGAGCATGACCTCCGACCCCGCAGCGGACCTCGTCGGCTCGGGCTGCGCCGCCTACGCCGAGGCTGTCCCGGACGGTGCAGGCTCCGTCGCCGGCATGTCGGCCGACCCCGTCGCCGTCGCCGCGTCGAACAACCCGCTCCTCACCACGCTGACCGCTGCGGTCTCCGGCCAGCTGAACCCCGACGTCAACCTCGTCGACACGCTGAACGGCTCCGAGTTCACCGTCTTCGCCCCGGTCGACGACGCGTTCAAGAAGATCGACGCCGCCACGATCGACAGCCTCAAGACGCCTGAGGGTGCCGCGACGCTGACCTCGATCCTCACGTACCACGTGATCCCCGGCCAGATCGCTCCGTCCGACATCGACGGTGAGCAGACCACCGTCGAGGGTGGAACCGTCAAGGTCGAGGGCTCGGGTGACAACATCACCGTCAACGGTGCCAAGGTCATCTGCGGTGGCGTCAAGACCGCCAACGCGACCGTGTACCTCATCGACTCGGTGCTGATGCCGCCGGCAAAGTAGCCGACCGCGGGTTCACCCGCACGCTACACCGGTAACAGCGACAGCCCCGTCATCCTCTCAAGGATGGCGGGGCTGTTCCGTTGTGTCGGGACCCTTCGACAAGCTCAGGGTCCGGGCGGGGTACGGCTCAGGGCGCGGAGGTGTCCGTGCCCTGGTCGTCCGACACGGGCTCCGGCTTCCGCCGGGTCACGAGGAGCACGCCGATGCCGGCGATCAGGACGACGCCGATCGCGCCGACGATCCACCACACATCGCCGCTCAAGCCGCCGTCGGATGACGACTGCGGCTCGACACCGCCCGCCTCCGACGAGGGCTCGACCGTGGAGGCACCGCCCGTCGCGCACGCGGGCTTCGCGCTCCCCGTCGCGAGTTCCTGGCCCTCGGCCGGCGCCCACTCGAAGGTGTAGCTGCCCGACAGCGGGTGGCCGTCGGTCGAGACCAGCTGCCAGACGACGGTGTACTCGCCGGCTTGCCCGAGCTGCAGCGGCATGACGAGCGCCGGGCCGTTCACGGCTGCGCACGCGGTGCCGTAATACAGCCGCTCGTCACCGGGACCGGTCACCTGGATCTGGTTGGACTGGCCGGCGTCCCCGAGGTCGAGCAGGTTGTCGTTCGTCGTGATGACGAGCTGCTCCGGCTGCTCCGTGATCGTCGACCCCTCGGCCGGCGTCGTCGAGATGATGCTGTTGTGCGCTGAGGCCGGCTGGGCCACGGCGAGCACCGCTGCGACCGCGAGGAACGCGGTCGCAGCGGTGCCGACGAGACGGCGACGGCGGGAGACCGTCATCAGGCCTGGCGCTTCGCGTCGGACGCTGCGCGGCGTGCGGAGGCAGCGATGACGATGCCGGCGGCACCGACGACGAGACCGGCGATGCCGAGCACGCGGCCCAGCACGTCGGTGCTGCCGGCATCGGTCGCGGCGGCGGCCTCGGTGTGGTCGCCGTCACCGTCGTCGTCCGTGGCGGCGCCACCGTGGTGGTCGCCGGCCTCGGCAGCGGTCACGACGACGACCGGCGCCGGCGACTCGAGGTCGTCCTCGGTCTGACCGTCCTTCGCGACGTCGGTCCAGTCTGTCTGGCCGACCTCGCAGGTCTGCGTCACCGGGAAGACGAGCGTCTTGCCCTCGGCGTCGGCCGGCAGCTGGACCTGGAAGGAGACGGTGTCGCGGTAGCCGTCGGCGAGCGGCGTCTTGGCCGTGTAGACGACCGTGCCGACACGCTCGGCGAGCTGCTCACCGTGGCTGTCGGTGATGGGCTTCGCGAGCGGGGCCATCTGCTTGTCGATGGTCCAGTTCGGGTTGACCGTCGGCGTCACGGCGTTGATCTCCTCGGGGATCTCGAAGGAGAGACTCGTCGTGGGCGAGCCGTCGCAGCCGTGACCGACGGCGAAGCTCAGCACCGTGTAGGAGCCGGCGGCCGTGGAGGTCGGCGTGACGCTGACGTGGGCGCTGGCGGCCAGCGGTGCGCCGACCGCGAGGAGCGCTCCGGCGCCGATGGCGACGGCACCGAGTACGGCGGGCTTGCGGAAGGTGGGGCGGGGGGTGGTTGCGTTCATGATCGTCCTGTCGACTGATCCGCACGGCGTCGAGCGTGCGGAATGGGGATGGTCGCGCCGGATGGCGCGCCGAAGGGTGCTGCTGCGCTGGGCCGACCCGGCCACGCACGGCACCCGTCCCGGTCGGAGGGTGATGCGTCGGTCAGGCGGCGGCGAGCGCCGGCGGACCGCGGTGTCGCAGGTGGAGCAGGACCACCCCGAGGTTTCGGGGGCGACGGTTGACCCGGACCCAGCGCACCCGACGGGGCGCGGGGACGAGGTGGGTCGGTGCTGCACGGCGGGCGAGGATCCGGACGGTCAGCGCGGCGAGCGCGGCGAGCGTCGCGCGTTCGGCGAACAGGATGGCGGCGATGGTCGCGACGGCCGCGACGAGGTGCGCCGCCCACATCGTGGTGTCGCCGTGGGAGTGTGCCGTGGTGACGCCGCCGGTCGCGAGTTCGACGACCCCGTGCCGGTGCCAGTCGGCCGGGCCCGCCGCGCCGCCGGAGGCGACCGTGGCACTGACGGTGCTCGGGACGAGGGTGAAGAGCGCGTGGTAACCGAGCTGACTCACGAGCACGGAGGCGACGACGCCGAGTGCGGTGATGCGGCGGCCGGCGAGGAGGACACAGACCAGGACGGCGAAGGTGCCACCGACCAGGAGCACGAACGCGGACGGCGCGGCGGCCCCACCGATCGTGTGCGAGAGGGCGGCGGCGAAGGTGGCGAACGCGGCTGCGGCGGTGCCGCGGGCGACACGGGCCCACCGTTCCGTCATGCGCTGCCTCCGGGAGAACGAGCGGACCAGGTGTCGACGCTCGTGCTCACAGCCTACCCGAGCGCCGCCCTTCGACAGGCTCAGGGACCGGGGAGCAGGTACTCAGGGACCGGAGAGAGTGCTCAGGCCCCGGTGTCGGCGACGAACAGCAGCACGATCGAGGCGATGGAGCAGACGACGCCGATGCCGAAGGTCACGCCGAAGAGCAGTCGGAGCGCTCTCGTGTGATCGGCCGTCCGGCGGAAGCGTGCGCGCGACGGTTCCCGGCGGGCGTAGAAGACGTTCGGCTCCTCGGGGTCGCGGAGGGCGTCGATCTCCGCGTCCGTGACGGGTCGTGAGTACAGCTCGGCCGACTCGGTCATCCAGCGGACCTCGCGCCCCTGCCCGCCGTCCGCGTCGTCCGTCAGGTCCACGATGACCCCGTGCGTCTCCACCCAGCTGCCGTCCGCGGCCCGCGCGATGAGCATGACGATCAGCACGACGACGGCGCTGCCGAAGCCGATCCAGGTGAAGACCTCGAGGACGAGGCCGAGGAGATCGTGGGGGTCCACGATCACATGCTATCCGGCGGGCGGACCCACGACCCGGACGGCCTCCCTCAGACGGACTCGGGTCGCTTCTGTCGCATGGGCTCGGCCGGCTGGTCGGGACCGTTCCAGACGCCGATGATGCCCCACGCGACCGCGGCGATCGGAACGGCGAGGACCGCGCCGACGATGCCGCCGAGGATGGTGCCGGCGGTCAGGGCGAGGAGGACGACGAGGGCGTGCAGTTTGAGCGAGCGGGCCATGACGACGGGCTGGAGGAAGTTGCCCTCGAGCTGGTTCACGAGCACGACGATGCCGACGACGATGAGGGCGGCGACCGGACCGTTGGCGACGAGCGCGACGAGCGCCGCGAGGATGCCCGCGGCGGTCGCACCGACGATCGGGATGAAGGCGGTCAGGAACACGATGACGCTGAGCGGGAGGGCGAGGGGGACCCCGATGATCGCGAGGCCGATACCGATACCGATCGCGTCGACGGCCGCGATGGTCGCCGTGCCGCGCACGTACCCGCCGAGGGTGTCCACCGTCTTACCGCCGATGCGCTTGGCACGGTCGTATGCGGTTCCGGTGAAGGGGCGGAGCAGGAACTCCCACAGCCGCGGCCCGTCCTTGAGGAAGAAGAACAGGACGACGACCATGAGCACCAGGCCGGTGAGGAAGCTCGCCGTCGCGGAGACACCGGCGAGCGCCCCGCTGCCGAACTGACTCGAGGTGAGGAAGTCGACCGCGGTCTGCTTGGCGTCCTCGATCTGCTTCTCGTCGATGTCGAACGGCAGGGTGCCGAGCCAGTCCTGCAGCTGACCGAAGCCCTTCGAGGCGGAGTCGACGAGGTCGTCCCACTGGCTGCGCACGGCCCAGACGATGAGCCACCCGATGCCGCCGAGGACGACGAGGATCGAGACGAGGGCGATCCAGGTGGCGAGGATCGACGGGAGCCCCTTCGACCGCATCCACCGCATGAGCGGGTAGATCGCCGAGGCGAGGATGAGTGCGATGACGACGGGGATCATCACGAGCGAGAGCTGGGTCAGCGCGAAGACGATCAGCGCGGCGACCGCGACGATGGCGAGCGTCTGGACACTCCGGGTCGCGAGCGTGCCGATGCGATCGTGCCAGAGGCCGCGGGCGAGCGGCTCCGATGCGTCCTCATGCTTGTCGAACAGGCCCATGGGATCCCCAATCTCGGCAGCGGCGGAGCCGGACGGGCCCCGCGCCCAGTCAACCACGTCGGTGCGGGCCGAGGTCAGGCCGAGCGGGAGTAGCGTTGTCCGTGATAAGGAGGCGCTCATGACGAGACTCGACGCCGACCCGGTCCCCAGCGTCTGCCACGCACCTGACGGATCCGGGACGAGGCTCCTCGAGGCCCGCGAGGTCCCCCTGGGCGGCGTCCGCGGCCTGAGCGTCCACCGCACCCTCCCGCAGCGCGAGCTGCCGATGATCGGCGCCTGGTGTTTCCTCGACCGCTTCGACGAGGACCGCTCGCTGATGCGCGTCCTGCCCCATCCGCACACCGGCCTGCAGACCGTGACGTGGCCACTGGTCGGCGACATCCGCCACCGCGACAGCGTGGGTAGCGACGTGGTCGTCCGCCCGGGCGAGCTGAACCTCATGACGAGCGGCCGCGGCGTGTCGCACTCCGAGTTCTCGGTGGGCGAGGAGGCGGCCGCCATGCACGGCCTCCAGCTGTGGGTGGCGCTCCCGGAGGCAGCCGCCTCGGTGCCGGCGGCGTTCGAGCAGCACACGGACCTGCCCGTCCACCGCGCTCCGGGACTGGAGGCGACCGTCCTCGTCGGCACGCTCGGCGGGGCGACGTCGACCGCGACCGTCCACTCGCCCCTGCTCGGTGCCGATGTGACGCTCGAGGCCGACACCGTCGTCGAGGTGCCGGTGGATCCGGCCTTCGAGCACGGCGTCCTCGTGCTCGACGGGGTGCTCGAGGTCGGCGGCGTCGAACTCGACTCGGGCCCGTTGCTCTACCTGGCGCCCGGGTGCGATCGCCTCGAGTTCCGGAGCGCGACCGGTGCCCGCTTCGTGCTCCTCGGAGGGACGCCGTTCCCGGAGGAACTGGTCATGTGGTGGAACTTCGTTGGTCGCACTCACGAGGACATCGCGTCCGCCCGGGAGGACTGGGAGGCGGGGTCGCCGCGCTTCGGGTCGGTCGCCGGCCACGGCACGGAACGCATCCCGGCGCCGCCCTTGCCGAACGTCCGACTGACCCCGCGCCGACGCTCGATCTGATCGCCCGGATCGGGTGCTCGGGCCCCGTTCCGAGCGGTTTCCGTCGGCGTCTCCATGGGCTGATAAAGGATAGGCTGTCCTCAGGAGATCGGCTGCTCGTGAAGGTGGGCTCATGCAACGTCTGAGTACGCGACTGCTGCTGACCTGCGCCGCCATCGGCGTCGGGGGCGGCCTCGTCTTCGTCGTCTCCGGGTACGTCGGCGGCACGATCTCCGCGACCGCACCCGTGCTCTACGGCCTCATCATCGGCGTGTACTTCCTGCCGGGCGTCGTCGCGCAGGCGCTCCTCCGACGTGGTGGCGTGGCCCTCATGACCGGGCTGACCGCAGGCCTCGTCTCGGCGGCGTTCAGCCCGCAGTGGTTCTTCCGCTACTTCGGCACCGGCCTCGCGATCGGGCTCCTGCAGGAGATCCCCTTCGCCGTGTCGCGCTACCGCGTCTGGAAGGCCTGGGTCTTCTACCTGGCTGCGGGCATCGCGGGACTCGTCTTCGGCGGCTCCGTGCTCGTCGTCCTCGGGATCGAGCACTTCGCGCCCCTCGCCCAGACGGTCTACATCGCGCTCTTCGTCCTGAGCCCGATCGCCTTCACCGCGCTCGGGCGGGCGGTCGCAGCGGCCCTCGCGAGAGCCGGTGTGGGGCGGTCCATCGCGAAACCTCTGCAGCGCGACCGCGGCTCGGCCGGCACGCGGGCCTGAGTGGACCCCGTACCGCCGACGCACCCCGCCACCGTCGTCCGGCGGGTGCGCATCCGTCACGACGAGCGCGAGGAGTGGACCCCGGACGACGTGTCGTTCCAGGTCGCACCCGGTGAGGTGGTCCTCCTGCTCGGGCCGAGCGGCTCGGGGAAGTCGACGCTCGCCCTGGCCCTCAACGGCCTCGTCCCCCACGCCGTACCGGCCGAGTTCGAGGGTGCTGTGATCACCGGCGGGCTCGACACGGCCACCTCGACGGTCGCGCAGCTGAGCGAGCACGTGGCGATGGTGTTCCAGGACCCCGATGCGCAGATCGTCACCGGAACGGTCCTCGACGAGGTGTGCTTCGGCCCGGAGAACCTCCTGCTCCCCGTCGAGGAGGTGCTGTCCCGCGCCGAACGTGCGCTCCGGCAAGTCGGGCTCTGGGAACGTCGGACCGAGAACCCCGACCGCCTCTCCGGCGGAGGCCGACAGCGACTGGCGATCGCCTGCGCCCTGGCCATGGGCAGCGACCTCCTCGTCCTCGACGAGCCGACGGCGAACCTCGATCCGGCCGGGATCGAGGAGGTCTACGCCGCCCTCCGTTCACTCGTCTCCGGACCGGGCGGCGCCGGGAAGCGGCACGCGATCCTGCTCGTCGAGCACAACCTCGACGCCGCCATCGACCTCGTCGACCGGGTCGTCGTCCTCGATCGTGACGGTCGGCTCGCCTTCGACGGTCCGACCCGCGAGGTCCTGCTCGGACACCTCGACGAGCTCCTCGCCATGGGCGTCTGGCTCCCCGTCGCGACGCTCGCCGCGCTGCGTCTGCGGTCGGCCGGTGTCACGTTGCCGGACCTCCCCCTGACACCCGCCGAGCTGACGGCCGCATTCGATGCGACCGCACTGCCGGCGCCGCCGACGGCACCCGTCGCCTCGATCACCGCCGAGCGGTCGGTCGCGGTCCGCGTCGACCGCCTCAGCGTCGAACGCGGTCGGGGCCGCCGGCGCACCCCGATCCTCCACGAGGTGAGCCTCGAGGTCGCCGCGGGCGACTTCCTGGCCGTGATCGGGACGAACGGCGCCGGCAAGACGACGCTGCTCCAGGCGATCGCCGGCGTGGTCCGACCTCCCCGCGGGCGCATCGACGTGGGCGGGATCGACCCGGGGCGCAGCGAGGTCCGGACGATCGCGGCACACATCGGCTTCGTCTTCCAGAACCCCGAGCACCAGTTCATCGCCCACACCGTCCACGACGAACTCGCGCACGGCCTGCGGATCCGGGGCGTCGACGACACCGGGATCGAACGGCGCGTCGACGACCTGCTGCGGCGGTTCGGCCTGGAGTCCGCACGCGACGTGCACCCGTTCCTCCTCTCCGGTGGTCAGAAGCGTCGACTGTCCGTCGGGAGCGCCCTCATCGCCGGAGCTCCGGTGCTCGCGCTCGACGAACCGACCTTCGGTCAGGACCGGGCGCGGGCGAACGAGCTCCTGGACCTCCTCGCCGGCCTCAACGCGCAGGGCACCACGGTCCTCGTCGTGACCCACGACCTCCAGCTCGTCGCCGATCACGCGAGTCACGTCGCGGTGATGGCCGACGGCCGCCTGCTCGCCCACGACACGACCGCCGCGATCCTCGGCGACGACGAGCTCCTGCGCCGCGCGGGGCTCCGGCCACCACCGCTCGCCCAGGCGATGCGCTCGCTGGCGAACCACCCCGACTGGCGGCACCTGTCGAGACTCGACGACCTGCCCGGGGCGGCCGCCCGATGAGCGCCACGACGATCGACCCGTACGCCTCGGGCACGGCACCGGCCGGTCGATTCCTGTACCGGTTGAACCCGCTCGCGAAGCTCGGCGCTCCGCTCCCGGTGATGATCCTGTTGGCGTTCACGAGGGACCCGGTCACGCCGGCGCTGTTCATCGCCCTCGCGGTCGTCGTCATCCTCGTCGGAGCCAGCCTGACGCGGACGGTCGCCCTCCTGCTCTTCGTGGCGCTGCCGCTCATCGTCGCGATCATGTCGTTCAGCTTCGGCCTGTGGACCGACCCGAGCCGCGTCGACCAGTCCGTCCTGCTGTTCCAGGTCGGCGACTACCGGTTCTTCCTCGGGGCGCTGCTCGTCGGCCTCGCGACGGCCCTGCGGCTCGCGGCCCTCCTCGTCCTCGCCTGCATCGGCGGCCTCACCTCGACCGGCCCGGAGTTCGTCCGCGCGATGATCCAGCAGCTGCACGTGCCCTACCGGATCGGGTACACGGCGCTCGCTGCCTACCGGTTCGTGCCGCGGTTCGGGCACGAACTGGAGGTTATCCGTTCCGCCCACCGAGTCCGCGGTATGGCCGAGGGTCGCGGACCGATCGCCGCCGTCCGCCGCGCCGCCGGCACCGTCGTGCCGCTGCTGGCCGGTGCCATCCGTCACGCGGAGCGGGTCGCGCTCGCCATGGACTCCCGCGCCTTCGGTGCTCATCCGCAGCGCACGGAGCGGACCCGCACCCCCTTCCGCACCCGCGACTGGTGCTTCATGGTCGCCTTCTGGCTCGTGAGCGCCGTGCTTGTGTGGTGGAGCCTCGCCGCCGGAGCCCATCGGACCGCTTGATGACGTCGCGCGACGGTGTGTGGCCCCAACGCTGGGACCACACACCGAGAACCTACTTGGCTGAGTCTCCCGGCTTGGAAGGCAGACTGGCCGCGATGATCATGACGGCCATACTGAACGCGATCGCTAATTGACCGGATTGCAGGCCGAGGGGGTCGAGCAGGCCACCCACCACGACGTACGCAGCAAACAGCGCAGACACGAATGCGAGGAAGAAGCGCAGCTGACCGTTGGTCAAGAGGCCAATCCAAAGAAGGTCGCTTCGAACGACGCCATGAAGACCGGCCCCATAATCACGCCGAGGGCGGCAACCGCCGTGGCCCTCGTCTGCCACTTCACTTCCTGGTACTGCGTGAGGGATACGCCGGCGTAGTACACCCGTGCACCGGCGGTTCGACCTGCTTGATCGGCGGCCATTCCGGTCGCTAGGACGGCGCCCACGATCGCCAGTACGAGGGGCGCACCATCGGTTTCGATCGTGTCCGTGGAGAGATCGCTCGGCTCGGCTGCAGCGGCGGTCGAAACCGGACCTCCAGACGAAGACTCGCGTTCAGAGGCCGACGCTGGCCCCGTTTGCGCGAGAACGACGGACGCTGCTGTCAGCCCGACCAAGATGATCTTGACAGCAGCTCGAGAGCGCACGGGTCGAGGGTCGGCCTCGGACTGGATAGATAGATGAACAGCCATTGTTCACACCTTTCTCTATGTGTCTGGAATACTAAAACTTCAAACTCTGACGGTCAATGACAGATGCCAAATGGCCGCCTCAATCGAATGTATGTTCTAATGGAGGCATGCGGTGGAGCGGACAGGAACTCGGGGTTGAGGCGACGTCGGCGCTGCCGGGCCTCGCGAAGCTGAACAACCTCGTGCGCAGCGTCCAGACGCCGGAGTTCGCCGGGATCACCTTCCACGAGGTGCTCGCGAAGTCCGCGCTCAACCGCGTGCCCGGTCAGTCCGTGATGCCCTTCGGGTGGACCATCAACCCCTATCGGGGCTGCTCCCATGCCTGCGTGTACTGCTTCGCCCGACCGACGCATTCGTATCTGGACCTCGACGCCGGGAAGGATTTCGACTCGCAGCTCATCGTCAAGGTGAACGTCGCCGAGGTCCTCGAGAAGGAGCTCGCGAAGGCGAGCTGGGGCAGGCACCCGGTGGCGCTCGGCACGAACACCGACCCGTATCAGCGCGCCGAGGGCAAGTACCGGCTCATGCCGGGGATCATCAACGCCCTCGCCGACTCGGGGACCCCGTTCTCGGTCCTGACGAAGGGCACCCTGCTCCGGCGAGACCTGCCCCTTCTGGCCGAGGTCGCTCAGCGCGTACCCGTCGACCTCGCCATGTCGATCGCCATCTACGACGACGAGCTCCAGCAATCGATCGAACCCGGAACCCCGACCGCGGCGGCCAGACTCGCGACCGTCCGCGCTGCTGCCGACCTCGGCTTCGACGTCGGGGTCTTCATGATGCCGATCCTCCCCTACCTGACCGACACCGTCGACCACCTCGACCTCGCCCTGTCGCGCATCCGCGAGGCCGGCGCGAGCACCGTCCTCTTCTCGACCCTGTACCTGAAAGCCGGCGTCAAACCCTGGTTCATGCAGTGGCTGTCGCGGGAGCACCCCGAGCTCGTCGACCGCTACACCTCGATGTACGCCGACGGCACCTACGCCCCGAAGGAGTACCGGAAGTGGCTCGCCGCGCGCATCCGCCCGATGATCCGCGAGCACGGGCTCGAGCGCGGCACCGAAGACCCCGCTACCGGAGGTGTCCGCTCGTCGGCGCTCGGCATGTTGCGCGACGGGTACGGCGAGCGGGCCGAGCTGCGCAAGCGCGCCCCGGAGTTCGTCACGACCGGCCTGCAGGTCCAGCCGACCCTCTTCTGACCCCGCTCGTTCGCCCATTCTCGGGCGAACGAGGACTCCCTCGCCCAAGAATGGGCGAACGAACCGGCGTCAGGCGTCGGGGATGAGGCGCTTGCTGAGGAGCGCGACCTCGTCGGTGCCGTACCCGAGCGCCTCGTAGAAGCCGATCACCCGGTCGTTGCCCGTCCTGACCATGAGGTTGACCTTCGGGCACCCGAGTTCGGTGAGCAGGCGTTCGGCCTCGGTCATGAGCTGCCGTCCGAGCCCGCCGCCCTGCTGGGCCGGCGACACCGCCAGGTAGTGCACCCAACCGCGGTGGCCGTCGTACCCCACCATCGCGGTGCCGACGAGGGCGCCGTCGGCATCCGCCGCGACGAGGAACAGCTCGGGCTGCGTCGTCGACTTGCGCTCGATGTCCTTCGCCGGGTCGTTCCACGGTCGGGTGAGCCCGACGGTGTGCCAGAGGGCGATGACGGCCTCGGTGTCGGACGGCGTGAAGGGACGGATCTGCATCAGCCCAGTCTTCCGCACACGCGGCGTCGATACAGTTGGTCACCCGAGCATCGACGAACGGACCCGTATGAGCATCGACCCTGGCCTGGAACCGACCGGCGAACCGATCCCGGCGCCTGACGGATCGACACCGGTCACCATCGCCACCGGCAGCGGCCCGATCACCGGGCTCACCGAAGCCGGTGTCTCCCGATTCCTCGGTATCCCATACGCGGCAGCTCCGTTCGGTGACGACCGCTTCCGACTCCCCCAGCCGGTCGTCCCCTGGGAGGACCCCCGCGATGCGACCCGTCCCGGTGCGACCGCCCCGCAGCCGCCCTACGCCGGCGCGGTCGGCGAGCTGCTCGCCACCGTGACGGTGCCGGGCAATGAGATCCTGAACCTCAACATCTGGACCCCGGCCGAGCGGTCCGACACCCCGCTCCCGGTCATGGTGTGGATCCACGGCGGCTCGCTCGTACACGGCTCCAACGCACTCGACTCGTACGACGGCACCGCGTTCGCGCGCGACGGCGTCGTCCTCGTCTCCGTCAACTACCGCCTCGGGTCCGAGGGGTTCTCGGTACTCGACGACGTCCCGCTGAACCTCGGTCTCGCCGACCAACTCGCCGCGTTGACGTGGGTGCAGGACGAGATCGCCCGCTTCGGCGGTGACCCCGACAACGTCACCGTCTTCGGAGAGTCCGCGGGCGGAGCCTCGGTAGCGGCACTCCTCGCGCACCCGGACGCCTCGTCCGTGATGCGACGGGCGATCATCCAGAGCGGCCCGCTGCGCTCGGAACCCCGAGAGCGCTCCGGCCGGATCTCGAAGCTCATGGGCAAGGACCTCGGCGTCCCGACCACCCGAGCCGGCTTCCGCCGCGTGCCGCCGGAGGGACTCGTCGGGGCCCAGGAACGGGTCATGGGTGGCGGCAACCCACTGACCGGCGGTCCGGGGTTCTCGATCACGACGTCGTCACCACTCGCGCCGCTGAGTCCGCTGGACGCCCTGGTGTCCGGCGGCTCCGCCGACATCCCCGTGCTCATCGGGACGACGACCGAGGAACACCGCCTGTTCCTCGTCCCGACCGGTATCGCCCGGCGGATCACCCGTCTCCAGCTGTTCGCGGCGCGACTGCGCTTCGGGGTCAGTGCTTCGGCCGTGCGGACCTTCCGCCGCAACCGTCCGAAAGCGAAGTCCGGGGAGATCCTCGGGGCGATCGCGACCGACATCCTGCTCCGCGTCCCGCTCAATCAACTCGCGGACGCACGCGCCGACAACGGCTCGGACACCTGGGTGTACGAGTTCGCCTGGCGGAGCCCGGTCGGCGGGGACGGCGAAGGTGAGCTCGGTGCGGCCCACGCGATGGAGATCGGCTTCGTCTTCGACCACCTCGACTCCCCGGAGGCCGTCCGGATGGCTGGCCGCTCGGCCCCGCAGTCGCTCGCGACCGCGATGCACGACGCCTGGGTCGCGTTCGCGAAGGCAGGCGACCCGGGCTGGCAGCGCTGGGACGCCACCCGCCCGGTCCGGACCTTCGACGGGGTCGACGACGCCGTCGTCCTCGCCCCGCGCGACGACGAGCGGGCGGCCCTCACCCCCTGACACGCGAGAACGCCCGCCGAGCGTGAGCTCGGCGGGCGTTCCTGCTGCGGTGCGGACTACGCGGTGGCGATGTCCTCGACGAGCTGGTCGCCGGGGGCGGCGTCGTCGAACGCGGCCTCGATCTCAGCGCGGTCGAGCAGTTCGGTCATCCTGCGGCGACGGGCCTTGGGGATGATCGTGACGACGCGACCGATCTTGCCGGCACGACCGGTGCGGCCGGCACGGTGCAGGTACGTCTTGTACTCGTCCGGGGCGTCGGCCTGCACGACGAGCGTGATGTCGTCGACGTGGATGCCGCGGGCGGCGACGTCGGTGGCGACGAGCACGTTGACGCGACCCGAGGTGAGCTTCTCCAGGTTGCGCGTGCGGCGCGCCTGGTTGAGGTCGCCGTGGAGCGAGACGGCGGGGATGCCCGCCATGCCGAGCTGCTCCGCGAGACGCTCGGCGTACGCCCGGGTGCGGGCGAACACGAGGGTCTTCTCGGTGCGGTTGACGAGCTCCTCGATGAGGCGGTCCTTGCCCTTGTGCTCGACCACCAGCACGCGGTGGTCGATCGTGGAGGACGCCTGGTCCTCACCGGCGACCTCGTGCACCGACGGGTTCGGGAGGAACTCGTTGACGAGGGCTGCGACACCCTTGTCGAGGGTGGCGGAGAAGAGGAGCTTCTGGCCGTCGGGCGCGGTGCGACGCAGGATGCGCTGCACGGGCTCGAGGAAGCCGAGGTCGCACATGTGGTCGGCCTCGTCGAGGACGGTCACGGTGACCTGCGAGAGGTCGAGGCGACCCTGCTCGATGAGGTCCTCGATGCGACCGGGCGTACCGACGATGATGTCGACGCCGCGCTGCAGTGCGCCGACCTGGCGACCCTGCGGGACACCGCCGTAGATCTGCGTGGTGAAGAGGCCGACGGCGCGCGCGATGGGCTGCACGGTGCGGTCGATCTGCAGGGCGAGCTCACGCGTCGGGGCGAGGATGAGGGCGCGGGGCTTGCGACCCGGCTTGCGGTTCTTGCCGCCGCCGTTCTCCATGAGCTTCTCGACGAGCGGGGCACCGAAGGCAATGGTCTTGCCGGAGCCGGTGCGGCCACGTCCGAGCACGTCGCGGCCCGCGATGACATCCGGGATGGTCGCCGCCTGGATCGGGAACGGGCTGTCGGCGCCGAGCTCGGCGAGCGCACGGACGATGTTGCCGCCGAGGCCGAGGCTCTCGAAGGTCACACCCTCGACGTCGCCGGCCTGGATCGCGTCGGCCTCGAGGCGCTCGAGCACCACGTCGTCCTGGGGCGTGTAGGAGCCGGCGTCGCGCTTCGGGTAGTAGTCGCTGCCACGGCCGGCGTCGGACGCGCCGCGGTCGTCGAACGAGCGCTTCGGGCGGTCGTCGAAGGACCGCTTGGGGCGGTCGTCGTACGAACGCGCCGGACGCTCCTCGAAGGACCGCTTGGGGCGGTCGTCGTACGAACGCGCGGGGCGGTCGGTGCGGTTCGCCTGACGCGGGTCACCCTGTCGAGCCGGGCGGTCACCGTAGGACGGACGCTCGGTGCGGTCGCCGTAGGAGGGACGCTCCGTGCGCTCACCCCGGTTGTAGGCCGGGCGCTCGGTGCGGTCGCCACCACGGTTGTACGCGGGACGGTCGTTCCGGTCGCCGTACGAGGGACGCTCGGACCGCTCACCACGGTTGTACGCAGGACGCTCGTTCCGGTCACCACCACGGTTGTACGCAGGACGGTCGTTCCGGTCGCCGTACGAGGGACGCTCGGACCGCTCACCACGGTTGTACGCCGGACGCTCGTTCCGGTCACCGTACGAGGGACGCTCGGACCGCTCACCACGGTTGTACGCCGGACGCTCGTTCCGGTCGCCGTAGGACGGACGCTCAGTCCGCTCGCCACGGTTGTACGCGGGGCGCTCATTGCGGTCGCCACCGCGGTTGTACGACGGGCGCTCATTGCGGTCGCCGTACGACGGACGCTCAGTCCGCTCACCACGGTTGTACGCCGGACGCTCATTGCGGTCGCCGTACGACGGACGCTCAGTCCGCTCACCACGGTTGTACGCAGGACGCTCGTTCCGGTCGCCACCACGGTTGTACGCAGGACGCTCATTGCGGTCGCCGCCACGGTTGTACGCAGGACGCTCGTTGCGGTCGCCACCACGGTTGTACGCGGGGCGCTCGTTGCGGTCACCGCGGGGTGCGCGGTCACCGCGCTCCTCCGACTCGAAGCGGGCGGCGCGCTCGGCGCGCTCGTCGGCGTTCCAGCGGGACTTCTGCGGCGCCCCACCGGTGTCGGGACGGTAGCCGCGGTGGCCTTCGCTCTTGCTGCCGGACTTCGCGCCGGGGCGCGAGCCGAAGGGTCGCTTGTTCTCGCCGTACTTGGACTTGGGGTCGAAGTTCTTGGCCGGGCGTTTGCCGGCGGGGGTGTTGTTCTTGGGCATGGAGAAATGCTTTCCGGGTTATAACTCGTTCGCATGAACAACCTGCATGACTCACACAGCGCCATCCGAAACCTCGGCTGCGCTGCGGCATGCTCATACCCGGGCGATCACTGGCCGGGGCCGTCCACATCATGTGTGTGTTCGCGGAGTTCTCTCCGACGAAACCGGCCCACCAGACTGACATAACCCTCCGCGGTACAAACGCGGTGTCTCGAGCCGACTCACCTACGTTACCCGATCCCTCCTGAGAAGTCACGGAGCATCACTCCCAGGGAGGGGCACGGCGGCGTGGCAGCATGGGTGCATGCCCAGCCCCATCGAGGATTACGCCCTCATCGGCGATTGCCACACCGCCGCGCTCGTGTCGTCGGAGGGCAGCATCGACTGGCTGTGCCTCCCCCGGTTCGACTCGCCCTCGATGTTCGGTGCACTGCTCGGCACCGAAGACCACGGGTGCTGGACGGTCCGGCCCGCCGACGCGCGGGCGACGGCGAGCCGCGCCTACCTCGACGACACCTTCGTCCTCGAGACCGTCTGGACGACCCCCGACGGCCAGGTGCGCGTGACCGACCTCATGCCCCACGGCGACCGCCGGGCCGATGTCGTCCGGCGCATCGAGGGCGTCAGCGGCACCGTCGCGGTCGACGTCGAGGTGCGCCTCCGCTTCGGGTACGCCGACGCGATCCCGTGGGTGCGGCAGCTCCCGGACGGCTCCGGGATCGTCGCGGTCGCCGGCCCCGACGCCGTCGTGGTCCGCGGTGTGCACCTGACGGCGTCCGATCACGCCCACTCGGCGACCGTCGAGGTGTCCGCGGGCGACACCGTCGACCTCACCCTCACCTGGTACCCGTCGCACCGCGAGGTGCCGGACCCGGTCGACGTCGGATCGCGCATCGACCACACGATCGCCTGGTGGCGCGACTGGGCGTCCCGCTGCGATCCCGCCGCCGAGTACGAGGAGGCGGTCGTGCGTTCGCTGCTCGTCCTCCGCGCCCTCACGCACGAGGACACCGGGGGCATCGTCGCCGCCGCGACCACGAGCCTGCCGGAGTCGTTCGGGGGCGTCCGCAACTGGGACTACCGCTACGTCTGGCTGCGCGACGCGTCCCTGACCCTCGAGGCCCTCATGCAGCACGGCTTCACCGAGGAGGCGCACGACTGGCGCAGGTGGCTCCTCCGGGCGATCGCCGGTGATCCGAACGACCTGCAGATCATGTACGGCCTCGCGGGCGAACGCCACCTCGTGGAGGAGGAGCTCGACAGCCTCCCCGGCTACTTCGGTGCCGCCCCGGTGCGCGTCGGCAACGGCGCCTACACGCAGTACCAGGGCGACGTCTTCGGGTCCGTGATGATCGCCCTCGACGAGGC
Organism: Plantibacter sp. H53; assembly: GCF_001650455.1. Classification (NCBI taxonomy): domain Bacteria; kingdom Bacillati; phylum Actinomycetota; class Actinomycetes; order Micrococcales; family Microbacteriaceae; genus Plantibacter; species Plantibacter sp. H53. The sequence goes on along the minus strand of NZ_LWCT01000003.1, from coordinate 98,545 downwards.
ACGCGCGGTCGGTCTCGCGGACGACGACTTCTCGTGGAGCCTCCAGCGCGCCCTGCTCGGCGTCCTCGAGGAGCACTGGAACCGCCCCGACCGCGGCATCTGGGAGGTACGGGGCGACGAGCAGCACTTCACCCACTCGCGCGCGATGATCTGGGCGGCGCTCGACCGCGGCGTCCGCGCGGTCCGCGAGCACGGCCTGGACGGGCCCGTCGAACGTTGGGAGGCCCTGCGCGAGACCCTTCGCGAGACGATCGAGCGCGAGAACGTCGACCACGCACGCGGGTGCTACGTCCAGCACGCCGGGACGACCGAGGTCGACGCGTCCCTGCTCGTCCTCGCGCAGATCGGCTACGTGGCGCCCGACGACCCGCGCATGCTCGCGACGGTGGCCGCGATCGAGGAGGACCTCCTCCAGGACGGTCTCCTCCTGCGCTACCGCACCACGAGCGGGGTCGACGGTCTGCCGGGCGACGAGCACCCGTTCCTCGCGTGCTCGTTCTGGCTCGTGCAGCAGTACGCGGCCTCGGGCCGACTCGACGACGCCCGCGAGCTGATGGACCGGCTGCTGTCCTTCCGCAACGACCTCGGACTGCTCTCCGAGGAGTACGACGTGCAGCAGGCGCGGCAGGTCGGCAACACCCCGCAGGCGCTCTCGCACCTCACCCTCGTCCGAGCCGCCGACGCCATCGCCGCAGCCACCGCCACCCCCGCCAGCCCGCGAACTGTCACCAACGGCTAGTCCGGGGCCACAGAACCGACCTCAAGTGACAGTTCGCGGGCAGGTGGAGGGACGTCAGCGGGTGAAGCGGGCCTCGCGCTCGTCGGAGGCGGCGAGCGCGATCCGGGTGCGGAAGTTCTGCGAGACCTGCTCGGGTAGGGCGCCGAGCGGGAACCACCGCGCCTCGGAGTTCTCGCCGTCCGCCGGATACGGCTCGCCCGACTCGTAGCGGCATCGGAACACGAGATCGATGTACTGCGTGATGTCGCCGTTGTCGTAGACGTTCTGCGGGAGCACCTGCACCTGGGCGAGACGCTCGGCGACCGCGACCACGGCAGCCTCCTCGAGGACCTCGCGCTCCGCCGCCACCGCGGGCTCCTCGCCCGGGTCGATGATGCCCGTGACCGGTGTCCACGCCCCGTTGTCCTGGCGCCGGACGAGCAGGACCTCGGCCTCGGGTGTCCCGAGACCGCGCAGGACGACCGCGGTCACCCCCGTCAACCAGAGGGGCGCGTGCCCGATCCGCTCGCGGAGGGCCAGTACGAAGTCAGGAGTCGCCATGCCTCGACTCTACGGGGGCTGCGGTGGGACACGAGATCGAAACACGAGTGCGGTCTACTGGGCGTATGGAACACGATCCCATCACCGTCTCGATCGAGCGACGCGTCAACCCGGCGTCGATCTCCGAGGCCACCATCTGGGTCCAGGCGGGCATCAACCTCGCGAACCGGTACCCCGGCTTCCTCGGCTCCGGCTGGGTGCGCGCGGGTGCCGAGAGCGACGTCTGGTACATGCTCTACCGCTTCGCGGACGAACAGACGCTCACCGACTGGGAGGAGTCAAAGGAACGCGCCTGGTGGCTCTCGAGCGGCCGCGAGTTCATGGAGCAGTCCCGCGTCGAACGGCGCAGCGGGATCGAGGGGTGGTTCGACGCGCCCGACGGGATCCTCCGCGTCGAGGAGGCCGAGCTCTCCGGCGACCCGGACCCGATCCCGCCCGCACCGCCGCGCTGGAAGCAGGCGGTGAGCATCTGGTTGGGCTTCTTCCCGCTCAACCTCGTCTTCACCCTCCTCGTCACGGCGCTCGTGCCCGGTTGGGAACCGCTCGGCGTGTTCCTCCACGTGCTCATCTCGACGCTCATCCTGACGCCGATCATGACCTACTGGCTCCTACCGCTCGTCACGAGGCTGCTGCGTCCATGGTTGACGGCCCCGCGTCGAAGCAGGCGTACCGCAGGCTGATCCGGCGGCCTGACGACGCTGCGACGTCAGGCGTCCTCCGCCCTCGTCTGCTCCCGGAACTGGCTCGGGCTGAGTCCGGTGTGCGCGACGACCGCTCGTCGGAGGTGCGCCTGCGAGTGGTAGCCGCAGCGGGCCGCGACCTCGGCGATCGACAGGCCTCGGTGATCGGGGTCCGAGAGGAGGGCGAGCGCGAGCTGCACCCGCCGCTCGGCGATCTCGCCCGCGGCGCTCGTTCCCGAGCCCTCGAACACCCGCTGCAGGGACCTCGTGGACATGTTGAAGCGACGCGCCAACGTCTCCGGTCGCAGCTCCCGCTCGGCGAAGGACATGGCGATGTGCTCGATGATCCGGAGCCGGAGTGGAACCCGTCCCGCCTCGCCCTCGGCGCGGAAGAGGTCGTTCTCCGCGTACAGGGTCGCGAGCATCGTGTCGATCACCCGGCAGAGTCTGAGCTGCGCGGCGCCGCCGATCGGCTCGAACGCGGAGATGACCTCCACGAGGAACGCGGCGCTCCCCCGCAGCAGCGCCGAGGGCGCCAACGGGCCGAGGGCGCTCGTCGGGGCGATGCCGAGGCGGCGGAGCGCACGCATCGGCACGAACACGTACAGATACGTCGCGTGGTCCTGGATCGTCGTCCGGTAGGTCTCGGCGCCCTCCGTGAGCGTCCCGGTCCCGGGGAGCAGGTCGAGTTGCTGTCGGCCGTGGACCAGGCTGGCCGCACCCTCGATGAGCATCACGATCGTCGCGACCGGCTCATCGAGCCCGTAGGCGTCGGCGAGGACGTCGAACGTCCCGGGCCCGACCGTGTTGCGATGGAGGACATACTCGCCGAGCATGACCGAGTCGACGGTCATCGAGAACCGATCGGGGTCCACGTCCACGAATCGCAGCGCGCCCGACGCCTCCTGCATCCCGGTCGTCCCCTCGAACCGTCGTGTGGTCACGCGGCCGCGCGCAGGGAAGCGACCGGATAGGCCATCATCAGGTGCGGGCATCATCGGACCCTTCGAAGAGTCCATCCACCCTCGCACAGGGTTCCGTCCGAATCGAGGGGTTGCCAGCCGCATCGCACGGTGGTCGGCGATACTGGACTGATGATCTCCGCTGACCTCGCCCGAGCGCTCCGCACCGCCGGCCTGCGCTGGACCCCCGAACCCGGCGACCGCTTCACCATCGACGGCGGCGAGCTCGCCGGCGACGTGTTCACGGTCAGCGAGATGACCGTCGAGGTGCACGAGCACCCGGGTGGCCGCAGTTTCGGCTTCAACGGGACGACCGAGTGGGCGTTGGACTCCGTCGACCAGGAGGAGACGCTCTGGCTGCCGTCGGAGCACCAGCTGCGCGCTCTGCTGCGCGGCTCGTTCCGGTCGCTCGAACGCGCGGTCTCCCCGGCTGCGCCGACCGACGGCGAGCCGACGCTCGACGACGAACTCGACGTCCTCCTGTCGTTGGGCGACGCCGAGGCGTACACCGTCGTGGTCGAGCTCGGCGGCGAACTGCGACGGTTCAGCGCCGCGACAGCGCCCGACGCGTATGCGACCGCACTGCTCGAGCTCATCCTGCGCTCGGTCGCCTGACCACGGTTCCTGAGCCGCCGCACCGCCCGCCCGCTCCGCCCGCTCCGCCGAGCGCTCAGCGACCTCGGATCCGCCGCGACAGCTCGGCGGCCGCCGGCTGGATTTCGCGGGCCAGCCACACCGGATCGAGTCCCGCATCGGCGTCGTAGGTGACCGCGATCGCCGCCGCCGGCCACCCCGTGTGGTCGCGGACGACCACCCCGACACTCGCGAGCCCGAGCGTCACCCCGCCCGCCTCGCGCGCATAGCCGTCCTGGGTCGTCTGGGTCAGGACCTGTCGTAACTCCCGGTACCGCTTCGGCCCATGGCCGGTGCGGTCGACGAACGCCGCCTGGTCGGGGAACAGGGCGCGCAGCTGGCCGGCCGGGAGCGCGGCGAGGATCGCGCAGCCGCTGGCGGTCAGGTGAGCCGGGAGGCGCACACCGACATCGGTGACGAGGTGCGGCCGACGCGGGGCACGCTCGTCCACGATGTAGAGCACATCCCGGCCGTGCAGCACGGCGAGGTGCGCGCTCTCACCCACCCGGTCGACCAGCTCGGCAAGCAACGGGCGCCCGAGCATGCTGAGCGGCTCCTGCCGGGCGTACCCGCCGGAGAGTTCGAAGGCGGCGACCCCGAGCCCGTAGCGACGGGCTTCGGGCAGGTGGACCACGAAGCCGTGCTCCTGCAGCACGCTGAGGAGGTGGTAGACCGTCGATCGCGGGAGGTCGAGTGCCGAGGCGATGGCCGCGGCCGGAAGCGGGCCGCGGGCTCCGGCGAGATGGCTCAGCACGCGCAGAGTGGCGTCGGCTGCCGGGACCTGACTCACCGTTGACCTCGTCTCCGCGGCTCGGGCGCGGCCGCCTGGTCGTCCATGTCTGTCATCCCAGACACGGACGACTCTACGCGCACCGCCGCGGTCGGCGTCCGGGTGTTCGATCGGAACATGGACATCCAGCCCGGCGCGACCCCGACCACCAGCGACCCGACGACCTCCGGTCGCCCGCATCCCGAGCCCGTCGGTCCGACCTCGGTCTCCCTCGGCACCGGACCGCTGTCGATCGACGAGGTCGTCGCCGTCGCCCGGCACGGCGCTCGGATCGACCTCGACGGCGAGGCCCTCGACGACGTCGCCGCATCCCGTCGGATCATCGAAGCGCTCGCCTCCGACCCCGAGCCCCACTACGGGATCTCAACCGGGTTCGGTGCGCTCGCGACCACGTTCATCGAGCCGGCACGCCGCTCGCAGTTGCAGGCGAGTCTCGTCCGCTCGCACGCCGCCGGCAGCGGTGACGTCGTCGAGCGGGAGGTCGTGCGTTCCCTGATGACGCTGCGGCTCTCGACGCTCATGACGGGCCGCACCGGGGTGCGGGTCGAGACGGTCCGCGCCTACGCGGCGATGCTCAACGCCGGCATCACCCCGGTCGTGCGCGAGTACGGGTCGCTCGGCTGCTCCGGCGACCTCGCGCCCCTCGCGCACTGCGCGCTGGCGGTGATGGGTGAAGGCGAGGTGACCGACTCGCACGGACGCCGTCGTCCTGCAGCCGACGCCCTCGCCGACGCCGGCCTCGTCCCGGCACAGCTCGCCGAGAAGGAGGGGCTCGCGCTCATCAACGGCACCGACGGCATGCTGGGGATGCTCGCGCTCGCCGTGGACGACCTGCGGATGCTCCTGCGCACCGCCGATGTCGCCGCGGCGATGAGCGTTGAGGGCCTGCTCGGCACGGACGCCGTGTTCGCCGCGGACCTGCAGGCCCTGCGCCCGCAGGCGGGTCAAGCCGAGAGCGCCGCGAACCTGCGGTTGCTGCTCGACGGCTCCCCGATCGTCGCGAGCCACCGGGGTCCCGAGTGCACCCGGGTGCAGGACGCCTACTCACTGCGCTGTGCCCCGCAGGTGCACGGTGCCGCCAGGGACACGGTCGACCACGCCGCGATGGTCGCCGAGCGTGAGCTCGCGAGTGCCGTCGACAATCCGATGCTCACGCCGGACGGACGCGTCGAGTCGAACGGGAACTTCCACGGTGCCCCGGTCGCCTACGTGCTCGACTTCCTCGCGATCGCTGTCGCCGATGTCGCGTCCATGTCGGAGCGCCGCACCGACCGTTTCCTGGACCGGAGCCGGAGCAACGGCCTCCCGCCGTTCCTCGCACACGAGGTGGGTGTCGACTCCGGCCTCATGATCGCCCAGTACACGGCGGCCGGCATCGTGAGCGAGCTCAAACGCCTGGCGCACCCGGCGTCCGTCGACTCGATCCCGTCCTCCGCGATGCAGGAGGACCACGTCTCGATGGGTTGGGCGGCGGCGCGGAAGCTCCGGAGGGCGATCGACGGTCTCAGCCGGGTGCTGGCGATCGAGGTCATGACGGCAGCCCGGGGCCTCGACCTGCGCGGCCCGCTCGAGCCGGCCGTCGGCACGGGAGCGGTGCTCCGCCGGGTGCGTGAGCAGGTCACGGGTCCCGGTCCCGACCGGTTCCTCTCCCCCGAGATCGAGGCGGTCACCGCACTGGTGCAGTCGGGTGGGGTCGTGCGGGCGGTCACCGGCGCGGTCGGCGATCTCCGCTGAGTCGGGCGTCACACGACGAAGCCCTCGGGCGCCGGTGACGGCGTTCCCGAGGGCTTCGTGTCGATCCGCGCGAGCCGCAGCTCAGCGACCCAGCGGCAGGTGGTCGATCACGGCCACTGCGCGCGGCGGCGCTTCGGCCGTTCGGTGCCCGATGACGCTTCGGTAGCGGGTGCCGTATCGGCATCGGACGCCGACTCAGCGGCTGGCGTCGACTCGGTGTCGGGCGTCGGCATGGACTCGGTAGCTCGCTCAGACTCAGCAGGGAGCTCGGACTCCGCCGCTGGCCCCGGCTCCAGGACCGGCTCAGGCTCAGCGACCGGCTCAGCGACCGGCTCAGCGACCGCATCAGCATCAGCCTGCGCGTCTGGCTCAGGCTCCGCCGCTGGGGCGGCGTGCTCGCCGGAATGCGCGACCTCGTCCGCAGGGGCGTCGGAGACCGCGTCGGGGAGGGTGATCGCCTCGGTGCGCGGCAGCTCGTCACCCGTCGCCACATGCGCCCCGTGCACCTCGTGAGCTTCGTGGGCTTCGTGGGCTTCGTGGGCTTCGTGCGCAGCCGGGCGCGTCATCGGTCGATCCACCGCCGGCTCACTCGGCGCAGCGACCTGCGGCTCGGGTGCCGCATCCGAGTCCATGGGAACCGCATCGGCCGGTCCGGCGTCCGCGGGAACCGAATCGATCGGGGCATCCTCCGCCGGTTCCGCGCCAGCGGGAGCGGCGGCATCTGGAGCCGCGTCCGCCGAAGCCGCGTCCGCCGTGGCCGACGGAACGGACGCGTCAGGCGCGGTGGCCACGGTTGCAGCACTTCCACCACCGGCGCCGACGAGGGCCGGTTCCTCAGCGGGGACCGTCGCGACCCGCGGACCCTCGATCGCGGCGACCGTGCGCGCTGTCGGCTTCGGCTCGGCTGCAACCCGCCGCTGCTCGCGACGCTCGCGGAACCCCTCGACGAGGTTGTAGAGGGACGGCAGGACGACGAGCGTCAGCACGGTGGACGAAACAAGCCCGCCGATCACGATGATCGCGAGCGGCTGCGAGATGAACCCGCCGTGCCCGGTGACACCGAGCGCCATCGGGGTGAGCGCGAAGATCGTCGCGAGTGCCGTCATGAGGATCGGGCGGAGTCTGCGTGCCGCGCCGTGCTCGACCGCCTCGACCACCGTCATGCCGCGTCGCCGGTATTGGTTCACGAGGTCGACCAGGACGATCGCGTTCGTCACGACGATACCGATCAGCATCAACGCGCCGATGATGGACGGGACACCGAGCGGCACGCCGGTGATCACCTGGAGGCCGATCGCACCGGTGGCGGCGAACGGCACCGACACCAGGAGTTCGAGCGGCTGCCGCAGCGAACGGAACGTCGCGACCATGATGACGTACACGATGAGGATCGCGGCGAGGAGCGCGAGGCCCAACTGGCCGAAGGCGTCGCTCTGCGATGCCGTGACACCCCCGAGGGTCGCCGTGGTGCCGGCGGGCAGCTTGACGTCGTCGATCGCCGTCTGCACCTCGGCACTGGCGGTGCCGAGGTTGTCACTGCCCGGAGTCGCGCTGATCGTGGCCGAGCGAAGGCCCTTGACGGTCGAGATCGACGCGGGTCCGTCGACCTGCGAGACCGTCGCGAGGGCGTCGAGGCGTTTCGGGCCGGTGGCGGTCGGGACTTCCGTCGCCGCGAGGGCGTCGATGGTGGTCGGCGGGTCCTGGGCGTCGACGTAGATGGTGAGCGTGGTGTCGTCGATGACGATCGAGCCCACCGTCGTCGGCTGCATGAGCTGCGAGACGTACGCGCCGAGCGCGACCTCGCTGAACCCTGCAGCGGCAGCGGCGTCGCGGTCGACGGCCACCTGGACGTAGGGTCGCGATTCGCTGAGGTTGCTCGTGACCTGGTCGATGCCGTCGAGGCCGGTGACGGCCTGCTGGATCGCCTCGGCGGCCTCCGCGAGATCGCTCTGCCGTGCGGAGGTGATGTCGATCTCGATGTCGCTCGACCCACCGAAGCCCGCGGACGCGGCGACCTCGATCTCGCCGACGTCGTCGAGCCCGGAAAGGTCCCTGCGGACCGTCTTCTGGAGTGCCGTCTGGTCGGCGTCTTCGCTGGTCGTGATCGAGTAGGTGATGGCTCCACCGCCGCCGCCCGAGAACGCGTCGCGCAGGGAGCTCCCGCTCGACCCGATCGAGAGCTGGACGGTGTCGATGCCGTCGATGTCGCGCAGCTTCGTCTCGACCTGCTTCGCCGCCGCGTCCTGGGCGTCGAGGCTCGTGCCGACCGGGAGGGTCTGTGTGACCGTCAGCGTGTTCTGGCCCGAGTCGCCGAGGAAGTTCGTCTTCATCGAGGGGATCAGCGCGATCGTTCCGCCGAGCACGAGCAGCGACAGGAGCAGGGTGACGGCCGAGTGCTTCAGCGTCCAGTGGATGATCGGGAGGTACGCCCGCTGGAGCCTCGACGGCTTTGCGAGGTCGTCCTCGTCCTGCACGCTGACTCGGCGTTCCCGTCGGCTCCGCACCGGCTCGGCGTTCGCGTCGGCCGAGGCCTCCTCGGCTGCGGCAGCGGCCGCGAGCCGCTGTGCCTTCGGAGAACGCAGGAACCAGTAGGCGAGCACCGGCACGATGGTGAGCGCGACGAGGAGCGACGCGAGCAGCGCGATCGTGACGGTGAGGGCGAAGGGTCGGAACAGCTCGCCGGTGACGTCGCCGACGAAGGCAATGGGCAGGAACACGGCCACGGTCGTGACGGTCGACGCGGTGATGGCTCCGGCGACCTCCTGGACGGCGCTCAGGATCGATCCGGCGCGCTGCGCGCCCGTGCGGTTGTCGCCGAACGAGAGGTGCCGCTTGATGTTCTCGATGACGACGATGGAGTCGTCGACCACGCGCCCGATGGCGATCGTCAACGCACCCAGCGTGAGGATGTTGAGCGAGTACTCGGCCACCTGGAGACCGATGAAGGTGATGAGCACCGAGGTCGGGATGGAGATGGCGGTCACGATCGTCGCGCGGACGTCGAGCAGGAAGATGAGGATGATGAGGACCGCGAAGACCAGACCGAGGAGCCCCTCCGTCGTCAGCGACTCGATCGACTGCTCGATGTAGGGCGCCTGATCGAAGACGACGGTGAGTTTGGCGTCGGACCCGATGGTGCGCTCGAGCTCGGGGAGGATGTCGCGCACGCCCTGCGAGACCTCGACGGTGTTCGCCGCGGGCAGTTTCGTGACGGCGATGGTGAGCGCCGGCTCGCCGTCGACGCGGGAGATCGAGGTGATCGGGTCGTCGCTCAGGGCGACCGTCGCGACGTCGCCGATGGTCAGGACGGAGCCGTCGGCGGCGAAGGCGCCCGTGATCGGCAGGGCGGCGATGTCGTCGACCGAGGTGAGCTTCGTGCCCGTCTGGACGGAGAACGTCTTGTCGCCTTCGGTGATGTCGCCCGCGGGCTGCAGGGAGCCGTTCTGCTGCAGCGTCGTCCCGATGACCCGGCTGGTCTGCCCCGCGAGGGCCAGTTTGGCGTCGTCGGGGGTGATCGTGACCCGCTTGCCCACCTCGCCGACGATCGCCGCGTCGCGGACGCCGTCGACGTCCTTGATGTCGGGGACCACGGAGCTCGAGAGCACCTCGGCCAGGGAGTCCTGGTCGGCCGCACCGGACACGGCGATCTGGATGACCGGGAGGTCGTCGATGCTGCCGCTGACCACCTGCGGGTCGACGGTGTCGGGCAGGGTCGACTTGATGCGGTTGATCGCCTGGGTGATCTTCTGTTCGGCGGTGGCGAGGTCCGTGCCGTAGGTGAAGGTCGCGCTGATGAGGCTCGAGTTCGTGCTCGACGTCGCCGAGGTGGACTCGATACCGGGCACGCCCTGGATCGCGGTCTCGATCGGGGTCGAGACGTCGTCGTTGACGACCTCGGGTGCCGCACCCGGGTAGCTCGTGATGATCGCGAGCTGCGGGAACTGGACCGACGGGATGAGCTCCTGCTTGAGGCCGCCCACCGCCAGGACGCCGAACACGGCTGCCACGATGGTGACGAGCGCGATCAACGCGCGGTTCTTCATGCTGAGGACGGAGAGCAGGTGCACGGAGCCGCTTTCGGTTGTTGCGAGAGGTGCGGACGCTGTAATTATGTCACCGCGCACCCGTCCGACGGCGGTCTCGCGCGGAGGCTGGACACGGCACGCACAAGCACTGCGTGTGGAGCGGTGTCACACTCGTCGGCGACGAGGTCAGACGACGTCTTCGAGGTAGTCCAGGGCCGGCACGTGCCCGAACATCGCGGAGTGCCACGTCTGCGTCAGCAGCTCGACCGCCTGCTCCGTCTGGGCCCACGGATAGCTGATCGGGATGCGCAGGTAGCGCTCGAACGCACCGTCGATGCCGAACCGCGGCCCCGCGACGATCACGAGCCCGTGACTCCGCGCCGCGAGCGAGAGCTGCGATGACGCGGCCTCGCCGAGGTTCACCCAGGTGGCGATCCCACCGTCGACCCGCGGCACGGTCCACTCGGGGAGGCGGTCGGCCAGGAGGTCGACGAGCCGGTCGCGGGTCTCGCCGAGCGCGACCCCGCGCCGGGCGACGATGCCGTCCATCGCCGGCATCAACTGCTGGACGGTCAGCTGGTCGAGGATCGGGGTGCCGAGGTCGCCCAGCGAGCGTGCCGAGACGAGCTTCCTGATCGTGCCGCGCTCGGCCCGGATCCACCCGATGCGGAGCCCGCCCCAGATCGTCTTGCCCACCGAACCGATCGTGATGATCGACACCGGCGCACCCTCGAGAGCAGCGAACGGCGTGCCGTCGAGCCCCTGGTCCGTCGGCCGGTCGATGTCGAGTTCCGCCGTGGTCTCGTCGATCACGAGCACCGTCCCGTGCCGCTCGGCGGCTGCGGCGACCCGTCGGCGGGTCTCGAGCGGCATCGACGCCCCGGTCGGGTTGTGGAAGTCCGGCATGAGGTACGCCATCGCGGGGCTCGTGCGCTCGAACCACTGCTCGAGTTCGCGGACGTCCCAGCCGGTCTCCGAGGAGACGGTCGCCGCGCCGAGCCTGGCTCCGGCCGCCCGGAGCGCCTCGTAGGCGTGGGGATAGCTCGGCATCTCGACGAGGACGCGGTCGCCTCGGCTGAGCAGGGTGCGGGCGATGAGGGCGATCGCGTGCTGGGCCCCGACGGTCACCATGATCTCGTCGGGGTCGGTGGGCAGGCCGCGCGCGGTGTAGCGGTCGGCGATGGCCTGCCGGAGCTCGGGCATGCCGACGAGGTCGTAGTCGAAGTCGTGCATGTACCGCGGCAGCTCTGCGGCGGCGGTGGCCACGGCGTCGATGATCTCAGGGCACGGCGGGACGGCCGCCTTGCTGAAGTCGAGGAACCCGCCCTGTGGCACGGGAGCCAGCGCAGTGGGTGCCGACGGCAGGAGGGTGACGCTGCCAGAACCGCGGATGCTGCGGAGGTAGCCCGCCTCGCGCAGTTCGCGGTACGCCGCGGTGACCGTGGTGCGGCTCAGCGCGAGCCGATCGGCCAGTTCCCGCTCGGCCGGCAGACGGGTACCGACCGGGATGCGTCCGTCGAGGACGAGGAGTCGGATTCGGTCGGCGAGACCGCGGTATGCGGGCGCAGCGGTCTTCCACTGCCCGAGCAGGGCGGCGAGCGATCGGGCACTCAGGGTGATGGAAGCCATTGAACCACGATACCCAGATTGGCCTCTAGCGCCAAAGCCAATCGTGCAATTGGATTGTCCACCATGACCCGTCGTGTGCTCCAACTCCTCATCGGCCTCTTCCTGTACGGCATCGCCATCGCGATGATCGTGCGCGGTGCCGTCGGGGTCGCCCCCTGGGACGTCCTCACTCAGGGACTCAACCTGCGGACCGGCCTGAGCTTCGGACTCATCACGATCATCGTCGGCGGGCTCGTGCTCCTCGCCTGGATCCCGCTCAAGCAGCGGCCGGGTGTCGGCACCGTCCTGAACGTCCTCCTCGTGGGGCCATCGGCCGACATCGGGCTGGCGTTCATCCCCGCAGACCTCGACCTGTGGGCGCGCATCCTGTTGTTCGCCGGCGGACTGCTCCTCCTCGGCGTCGCCTCGGGCCTCTACATCGGCGGCAACTTCGGCCCCGGCCCGCGAGACGGCCTCATGACCGGCATCCACCGCGTCACCGGCTGGCCGATCTGGGTCGGGCGCACGGGCGTGGAGCTCGTCGTCCTCGGCATCGGGTGGCTGCTCGGCGGGAACGTCGGCATCGGAACGGTGGTCTTCGCCGTGCTCATCGGCCCCATCTGCGGCTACACGATCCCGTTGTTCCGGATCGCTCCGCGTACGGAACACTCGACCACCGCCGTGGACGAGGCGGTGCTCGAGGGCGACACCCCGCCGTCGAAGCCGATCGTCGACTCACCGGCCAACTGAGCACCCTTCGACAGGCTCAGGGTCCGGGAGCGACAGGCTGAGGGACCGGGTTGTCCGGTCCCTCAGCCTGTCGACGTGCCGATGCCTCAGCGCTTCGCCACCGCCACCGCGCCCGTGTGGTCGTCGACGCTCATCGTCGCCTCGTCGAACCGCGAGCGACCGGAGAGGACCTCACCGACCTGCACCCGGTCGATCTCCTTCACCCACGTGCCGATGATGATCGTGGCGACCGCGTTGCCGGTGAAGTTCGTGAGCGCACGCGCCTCCGACATGAAGCGGTCGATGCCGACGATGAGGCCGACCCCGTCGACGAGGTCGGGCCGGTTGGCCTGCAGCCCGCCGGCGAGGGTCGCGAGACCGGCGCCGGTGACGCCCGCGGCGCCCTTCGACGCGATGATCATGAACACGAGGAGCGAGATCTGCTCCCCGAGGTTCATCGGGACGCCCATGACGTCGGCGATGAAGATCGACGCCATGGTGAGGTAGATCGCGGTGCCGTCGAGGTTGAAGGAGTAGCCCGTCGGGACGGTGATGCCGACGACCGGCTTGGAGACACCGAGGTGCTCCATCTTCGCGATGAGTCGCGGCAGCGCCGCCTCGGAGGAGGAGGTGCCGACGATGAGGAGGTACTCACGGCCGAGGTACTTCATGAGCTTGAAGATGTTGAAGCCCGTGGCGAGGCGCAAGACCCCGCCGAGCACGACGACGATGAACAACGCGCAGGTGATGTAGAACGCGATCATGAGGGTGGCCAGCCCGACGAGCGCGCTCGCACCGGCGGACCCGGTCACGGCGGCGATCGCGCCGAAGGCGCCGATGGGCGCGATCCACATGATCATCGCGAGCACCCGGAACACGAGCGCCTGGATGAGCTTGACACCGCGCAGGATCGGTTCACCCGTCGTCCCCATCTTCTGCAGCCCGAAGCCGACGAGCAGGGCGACGAAGAGGACCTGCAGGATGTTGCCGCCGGTCAGCGAGGACACGAGCGTCGTGGGGATGATGCCGAGGATGAACTCGGTCGTGCTCTTGGCCTCCCCCTCGACCTGGTAGCTCGTCTCGGCGAGGTTCAAGCCGGCGCCCGGCTGGATGAGGTTGCCGACGACGAGGCCGATCGCGAGGGCGAAGGTCGACATCACGATGAAGTACAGCAGCGCGAGCCCGCCGACCTTGCCGACGGTCGCGGCCTTCGCGATCGACCCGACGCCGATCACGATGGTGCAGAAGATGACCGGGGCGATCATCATCTTGATCAGCGCCACGAAGGCGTCGCCGATGGGTTTGAGTCCCTTCGCGAACTCCGGGGCGGCGAGGCCGACGACGATGCCGGCGAGCACCGCGACGATCACCGCGAGGTAGAGGTAGTGGGTCTTGTCCAGCCGTTTCAGGGAGGAGAGCGTCATTGCCATTCCAGATCCGTTTCGTCGGCCGCGTCAGTGCGGCAGCGGGTGGTCGATCGACCCATGCTGCGACCGCCCCGCCGGATCGAGCGGGTTGTGGTCGTAGTGACCGCTTGTGGTCGTACTGGTCGCGGTCGGCGACGCCTGAGGCCGTCGTCACCCCCGATACTTGAGGGGTCGACGCGACGGAGCAGACGGAGGTGACGCGATGGCCGGTCGGTCCAGGAGCATCGCCTCGCGGCTCTTCCTCGTGCAGCTCGTCGCGGTCGTCGCGATGACGCTCGTCGCCGGCGTCCTGCTCTGGTTCCAGGCCCGCACCGAGACCGAGGACCGCGCGGTCGCGAAGTGCCTCGACGTCGCGAACGGCGTCGCGGACAACCCCTACGTCGTCGCACAAGTCGGCTCGGATCACCCGTCGGACGCGCTCCAGCCCTACGCCGAGGCACTCATGCGCGACACCGGTGTCGACTTCGTGACGATCATGGCTCCGGATCGCACGCGGTACACGCACCGCGAGCGCGACCAGATCGGCAAGCCGTTCATCGGCACGATCGGACCGGCGCTCGAGGGACGGACCTTCACCGAGACGTACACGGGCACGCTCGGCCCCTCGGTCCGCGCCGTCGCACCCATCCGTGACGACGCCGGCGAGGTCGTCGCCCTCGTCGCCGCGGGGGTCACGGTCAGCAACGTGTCCGAGACCTTCGAGACCCGGGTGCCGTGGTTGCTCGGGACGGCCCTGCTCGTGCTCGTCATCGGCGCGATCGGCTCCTGGACGCTCCGCCGCTACCTCGCACGGGTCACCGGTTCGCGCGGACCGGAGGACCTCGCCAGGATGTTCGACTACTACGAATCGGTGCTCCACTCCGTACGCGAGGGGCTCGTCCTCGTGGACCGACACCGCCGTCTCGTGCTCGTCAACGACCAGGCGGCCGAACTGCTGGGGCTGCCCTTCGGCGAGCGTTCCCCGGGAGCGGTACCGGTCGACGAGCTGCCGATCGACGCGGGGCTGCGGGAGCTCCTCGCGAGCGGACGCCAGGCCGTCGACGAGATCCACCTCACGCGCGACCACGTGCTCGTCGTGAACCAGGAGTCGGCGGTCGGTCCGGGCGAGACGGCGGGACCGCACCCGCGTGGGTGGGTGATGACGCTGCGCGACCACACCGAGATCGAACACCTGAGCGGCGAGCTGGCCTCGATGCGGACGATGAGTGACGCCCTGCGCTCGCAGACCCACGAGTTCGCGAACCGGCTGCACACGATCGTCTCGCTCATCGAGCTCGACCGGCGGGAGGAGGCGCTCGACCTCGCGGCGCAGGGACTCGGAGCGAGTCAGCGGTTGACCGACCGCGTGCTCGCGGCGGAGCAGGAGCCGGTGATCTCGGCACTGCTGCTCGGCAAGACGGCGCAGGCGGCCGAGCAGGGGGTCGAGCTGCACCTCGAGAGCGACCCGGCGCTCGGTCGCGTGCGCGTCGACCCGGCCGTGATCGTCACCATCCTCGGCAACCTCATCGACAACGCGATCGACGCGGCGTCCGGCGATCGCCCCTGGGTGGAGGTCTACCTCGGGCAGGGGCTGCCGGACGCGCTCGGCGCCGGGCGGTCCGCCGACGCCGAGACGACGGAGCTCGTGATCCAGGTGACCGACAGCGGACCGGGCCTGCCCCCGGAGGCGCTCGACCTCGCGTTCGTGCGCGGCTGGTCGACGAAGGAGCCCGGCCGCTACGGCCGGGGGTTCGGTCTCGCGTTGGTCCAGCAGGCCGTGACACGGCTCGGCGGCACGATCGAGGTCGTCCGCGAGCCGTCCTCGGCGTTCGTCGTGACGCTGCCGGCCGCGGTCGGGGTCCGGGACGAGGCAGGCACATGAGCGAGCGCATCCGGGTCCTGGTCGTCGAGGACGAACCGATCGCCCAGCAGGCCCATGCGTCCTACCTGCGCCGCGTCGAGGGCTTCGAACTCGCCGCCGTGGCGGGCGATGCGGCCACCGCCATGCAGGCGCTGCGGGCAGCTGCGGCCCACCGCTCCCCCGACGACCGGATCGACCTCGTCCTGCTCGACCTCAACCTGCCGGACGCGCACGGTCTCGAGCTCTGCCGACGCATCCGGACGGCGGGTATCGACGTCGACGTCATCGCCATCACCGCGGCCCGTGATCTCCGGATCGTCCGAGCGGCGGTCTCGGCGGGCATCGTCCAATACCTCATCAAGCCGTTCGCGTTCCCCGCGTTCGCCGACAAGCTGGAGGCGTACCGCTCCTTCCGGCGCACGATGTCGGCGGAGGGCTCGGTGGCGAGCCAGCACGAGGTGGACCTCACCCTCGCCACGCTGCGAGCGCCGTCCTCCCGTCCGCAGTTGGCGAAGGGCCTCTCGGAGGACACCCTCCGCCTGGTCTCGGACCTCCTCCGGCAGGCAGCCGGACCGCTCTCCGCGAGCGAGGCGGCAGCCGCCGGGTCCCTGTCGCGGGTGACGGCCAGGCGCTACCTCGAGTACCTCGCCGAGACGGGCGCCGTCGAGCGGTCGCCGCGCTACGGCACCCCGGGGCGCCCGGAGCTCGAGTACCGCTGGCGCTGAGCGGACGTCTGGCTCCACCCGGTCGCGCACCCCGGCCCCTGAGCCGCACCCGCTCCCCGAGCCACCCCACCCGGTCCCTGAGCTTGTCGAAGGGTCAGCTCGGGTTCACGACGGCGTAGATCTGGTTCCAGTTCGCGAAGCCCGTGACCGGCTCATCCGAGCCGTTCAGCATGATGTCCTCGTCCACCGAGTTCGTCTCGCCGGTCGACGGGTCGTAGATCTCGTAGTCGCCGTCGTGGAAGCCGATGATGAGCACATAGTGCTGCGGGATGGTGTTGTCGCCGGGGCCGACGAGCAGCGGGACGGGGGTCCCGTCGTTCGCGGCGACCGCCGCCTCGGTGAGCGCCGCCCCTCTGCCGGAGTCGCCACCCAGGAGGTTGGTCCAGTCGATGTGGTAGTCGGTGCCGGTGCGGTCGGCTTCGTCGACCGCGCCGCCGGGTGCCGTACCCGCGACGTTCGGGTAATCGACCGGGCCGGGGAACAGGTCGTTCGCGCGGTCCTGGACGGCCTGCTGCAGGAACGTCATCCGATCCTCGGTGTCCAGACCGGCCGCGTCGGCCAGGTCGAGTCCCCGGAGGTAGTCGGGCACATGTCCGTCGAGGAGCTCGCCGGTCCGCAGCCAGTACGCGAGGAACGGATCGGACTGGGCGGCCAGGGTGATGAGCGTCGTCGATCCGCAGGTCTTGTTGTTGTACTGGTCGAAGGTCTCGCCGTTCACCGTGGCGTCCCCGTTGTCGCCGACGCCGAGGTTCGTGAGTTCGTCGATCATGCGCTGACGTTCGCCGGCCGGAGCGTTCTTGATCGCGTCGGCGAGGGCGAGCACGGAGGAACTGCCGGCGCCGGTGGCGATCGCGCTCATGAGGAGGGCGCTGACGGCGGGATCGCCGGACTCCTCCATCGCCGCGAGGATGCGTTCGCGTTCGTCGTCGCTCATCGCGTTCCAGTTCTGGACGTAGTTCGCCCATTCCGTCTCGGAGAGGACCGAACCGTCCGGGTCGCCGTTCGGGAACTGCGTCCGCGAGACGAGGACGTCCAGCCGTGTCTGACCCACGGGCACCTCGACGCCCGCGAGCACGGCGTGGCCCTCGGAGTCCGACAGTGCCCGCTGCAGCGCCTCACCGGCCGCCCATGCGTCGTCGTAGGCGTCGTGGCAGACGGACACGCCGTCGAGGATCTGGCCGGCCCCGCGGATGAGGTCCGAGAGCACACCGGCGACCTCTCCGGCTCCGGTGATCGGGTTGGTCATCGCCCATGGGTTCACGGAGATGTTCCCGATGGTCCGCTGACCGTCGCGGATGGTGTCCGCACCCGGATGGTGAGCGCTGCGGGCCGCGGTGATGGCGTCCGCGTAGTCGCGCAGACCGGTGGCCCCGGTCCGGAGCCCCTCGATCTCGCTGCCGACGAGGGTGTCGACGGAGGCCAGGACGTGTGCCGCGCTCGCGCCGGTCACCCCGACCAAGGCGTCCGGCAGGCTCGACGCCGTGACGGTGGAGAGCGTGGTCTGGATGGTCTCGGCGGCGAGCGCCGCGTGCTCGTACTGCTCCGCGAGCCCGTCGATGGTGGCCGGATCACCCGGCGGTGGGGTGTCCGCGAACGTGGAGGATCTGGGGATGAGCCCGACCGCGCGATCGACGAACGATCCGATCGAGGTGATGAAGCTCATCGGGTCGCCGCTCAGCGAACCGATGAAGGTGGCGAGCACGTCGATCTCGGCTGAACTCTTGGTGCGCAGTTCGGAGAGGTTCACGAGCGGTCTCCGACCCCGGCGGTGCGCGTGGTCATGGCGAGTCCGGAGAGGAGCTGCCGGACGACGGTCTGCAATCGGGCGACCGCGCGCAGTTCGGCGGCGGTCTCAGCGCTGCCGACACCTCGACGACGCGCGTCGAGGAGGGCGTCGAGCAGGACGACCCCCGCCTGCTCGTCCGTCAGCATGCCGGCACCGAGGTCGATCACGGCGTCGAGACCGGCCGTGCGGACCACGCTCGCGACCTGTTCGGTGACGCCGGCGGGGACACCGGCCCCGCGGAGTTCCGCGGCGAGCGACGCGACCCGTGCGCCGGTCGCGGCCCGCTCGGACGCGTCACGGCGATCGGACGGGACCACCGTGGGTGGCGGAGCCTGCGGCGTCGGCGCGGTCATGAGGCGTCCTCGGCGAGGGCCGCGTCCGTGCCGGCCATGGTGTCCGCGACGTGCTGCATCCACCGTGCGAAGTCGTCGAGCGTCTTGCCCGCCTCCGTCATCTCGGTCCGCCACGTCAGTTCGAAGGCGGCGGCGTTCGCGGCCACCTGCTCGTCGAGGAACGACGTGTCGAGGCACGTGGAGAACATCCCCGTCGCGCTCGTGGCCGCCCCACCCACCGTCTGGACGACCGCCGTCAGGCCCGCGTCGTCCACCTGCATCGTGCCACTCATGGGTCCCCGCTCTCCGGTGCTGTTCGCGCTTGCCGGTCGATCCCGGTGAGGCGCCTGATCCGATGGTTCCACCCTGTCCCCGCCGGCTCCGGAAGACGATGGGCAGCACTCCCCATCACCCGTCGGGCGTCGGACGTGGCGCACGCCGGGGTGTCAGTTACGGTGAGGGTGACGCGTCCGCTCGGGCGCCGCGGAGGGAACCGTCATGCAGCAGATCCATCGTCGCCTTGCGACCGTGTCGCTGACGATCCTCGTCGCCGCGCTCGCTTGTACGGGATGCGGTCTGTCGTCGACACCCGTCGTGGCGGACGAGACCGACGACGCCCGGCTCGCCGCGCTGGCCGATGATCCGCTCTTCACGGACGGCAGCGTCAGCGGGCCGCAGGTTCCGGACACCTCCGCCAATGTCAGCGTGCAACGCGGGGCGATCACGGTCGATGGCCTCTGGCCGTCGGACGTGACCGCGGAACCAGGACCGAGCGGGCCCGCTTGGCCTGCCGCCACCGCCATGTTGGTCCAGCTGCGCGAAGCCGGCTGGCGGCCGGTGGCCGTCTCCTGCGAGCTGGATCGGTCGTCGGGCTTGGAGGGAGCGACGGTGTTCGCCACGAAGGAGTTCGGCGACTTCACCGCTGCGCTCGAGGCCGTGGTGAGGCCCCCGTCCTCGAAGCTCGTCGGCTATGTGCCCTTCCATGCCGAGGCCGACGACCCGTGGTCGGCGCACTCGGAGGTCCCCGCCGGATCGAGTTGCCTCGACGGCAGTGGGCCGCCGGTCGACGAGGGGTCCGTCCCCGACGACCTGGCCATCGCTCCCTGGTACTGAGCGGCGGCCGGTCCGGCCGGACGTGTGGGGCCGCGACCGAGCGGCCGCCGATCCCAGGGTCGACTCAGGGTGATCCCGGAGGTTCCGGGGGTTGCCATGCGCCGAGACGCGATATATCGTGAACTTCAGTTCAACGCGATATATCGCGATCACTCGGAAGGAAGCGCACCATGGCACAGGAGAAGTGGATCATCGCTCCCGGCGAGAGCCGCATCATCGACCTCGAACTCGTGAGACGGCTCAAGGTCGGCCTCATCGGCGGCCAGGTCGACATCATCGGACACGACGAGCCCGGCGCACGCATCGAGGTGGGGGCCGTCACCGGCAAGGACCTCAAGATCACCATCGACGGCGACGTCGCCGAGATCGACCACCCGCAGTTGCGGTGGGACAACTTCCTCGAAGTGTTCTCGAACTTCGGCGCCAACCGCGCCACGGCCCAGGTGAGTGTCCTCGTCCCCCGCGACATCGCTCTGACGTTCGGCGTCGTGAGCGCCAGCGGACTGGTCGCAGGCCTCACCGCGGACGCCAAGCTCAACACGGTGTCCGGCGACCTCGTGGCCGACCGGATGACCGGACGACTCGACCTCAACTCCGTGAGCGGCGAGCTCACGGTCCAGAACCACACGGGTCGCATCCAGGCGCACACGGTCTCGGGCGACGTCACCGTCTCCGGCGACATCACGCGCGCCTCGATCGACGGCGTCTCCTCCGACCTACTCCTCGACATCCACGGTGCGTGCGAGCAGCTCGACCTGAACACCGTGAGCGGCGCGATCACGGTCCGTCTCGACGAGGAACTCGCCGCACGCTACACGGCGAACTCGGTCGGCGGCCGCCTGGCGATCGACGGCGTCGTCCTCAAGGGACTGCGCGGTGGCGGGTACAACTCGCACACGGGCGCCCTCTCCGGACAGTTCGCCGAGGTGCGCATGAACACCGTCGGCGGCGCGGTGACCGTCCTCCGCCGCCCGGCTGGCGAGCCGGCGGGCGCGGCCACCACCGCAGGGAGCGAGGCAGGCGCATGAGCCCCGTCTTCGCCCACGGCAGCCTGCGGCTGTACCTCCTGAGCCTGCTCGACGAGTCGCCGAAGCACGGCTACGAACTCATCCAGGCGCTCACCGACCGGAGCGGTGGCACCTACAGCCCGAGCGCCGGCACCATCTACCCGCGCCTCGCGAAGCTCGAGGAGGAGGGACTCGTCACGAAGACGAGTGACGGCCGGAAGACCGTCTACGAGATCACCGAGGCGGGCCGGGCCGAGCTCGCGGCACGGGCGGGTGAGCTCGACGGCATCGAGGACCAGCTCACCGATTCCGTCCGCCGTATCGCCGACGAGGTCCGCAGCGGGGTCACGGCGGCCATGAAGAGCCTCCGGGCCGATCTCGCCTCCGCCGCGCGCGAGGCGAAGCAGTCCGCGAAGCCCGGTCCGAGCTGGACGTCGACCGCCGAGGAGAGCGCCGATCAGAAGGTGCAGGGTCGCTTGGCGCTCCACGAGACCGACGTGTCGATCAACGAGTTCCGACAGGCGGTCCGAGCCGAACTCCGCGAGCACGTCGCCCGTGGGGGCGCGCTGGACGATGACACCGTGTCAGCCCTGCGTGCCGACCTCGTCGCCGTCCGCGACCGCCTGCGGGAGCGCTTGCAGGGCTGATCGCCCCGCCACGCGAGCCGAGACACGGAACCGCCCGACCCCTTGCTGGAGTCGGGCGGTTCCGTCGGCGCAGCGCGCGCGGTCGAGCTACCGTGCGGCCCCGGCCAGCGAGCCCGTGGTCGCCTCGGAGTCGTAGATCACGCAGGTGACGAGCCGGTCGTCCACCCCGTTCCAGCTGGCCTCGGTCGGCGTGTAGTAGTTGAACTCGAGGTTGGAGTCCTCGTAGACGATCCCGACGAACGCCTGGAACTGCGCGTAACAACCATCGTCGGCCTGCTGCGTGACGGCCTCCTCGCCGGGCCACTCGTCGCCGACCAGCGTGACCTCGCCGTACACCTCGTACTGGTGGGGCTCGGAACAGGGCACGGTCGGCACCTCCGTGACCTCGTCGGACGACGACTCGTCGTTCAGGCAGTCGCCGACCGACAGGGTGAAGACGTCCGTCGTACCTCCACCGACGATCTCGCCGGACTGCGCGTCCCGGGTCTCGGCGGGTTTCGGGAGGATGCCCTCCACGACACTGCACCCGGAGAGCGTCAGGGTCGCGGCGAGGGCGGCGAGGGCGAGCGGGAGGAGACGACGGCGAGCGGTCACGATGAGGGTCCTTGAGGTGGGTGGTCGATCACGAGCGACTGTCCGGGCTCACAGCCAGGCAACAGCCGTCGCTCAGAATATTGGTCGACCATCCTGGTCCGCCACTCCCCCGGTCGATGAACACTGCGTCACGGTCGGGTGACGATGCCTGTCCATCCAGCTCATCCCCGCTTGACTCCGGTTCCCGAAGGAGTAATATCGCCGCTCGTGACAACTGAGGGTCGAGAGCCCGGGACAGAACCACGATCGGCAAAACGCTGGTTGATCGGGGACCCGCTGCCGACCGAGAACCTGGAGGGCCAGCTCCTCCCCAAACGGCTCGCACTGCCGATCTTCGCGAGCGACGCGCTGTCGAGTGTGGCGTACGCACCGCAGGAACTCCTCATGATCCTGACGCTCGGCGGGCTCGCCTTCCTGAGCTTCGCGCCGTGGGTCGCCGCGTGCGTCGTGATCCTCCTCGTCGTGGTCGTCGCGAGCTACCGGCAGCTCATCAAGGCGTACCCGTCGGGCGGTGGCGACTACGAGGTCGCCCACCGGAACCTCGGCGAGAAGGCCGGCCTCGTGGTCGCCTCCGCCCTCCTCGTCGACTACGTCCTCACGGTCGCCGTCTCGGTGGCCTCGGGCGTCGACAACATCATCTCCGCGATCCCCGGGCTCAACCCGTGGCGCGTCGAGCTGGCCGTCGGATTCGTCCTCGTCCTCATGGCCGTCAACCTGCGCGGTGTCCGGGAGTCGAGCAAGGCCTTCGCGATCCCCACCTACTTCTTCATCGCGAGCGTGCTCGTCATGATCGTCGCAGGACTCGCCCGCACCTTCATGGGCGACGCCCCGGTCGCTTCGAGCGCCGAGTTCACCGTGCAGGGTGAGAGCCTCACCCAGGCGGCGTTCATCCTGCTCCTCCTGCGCGCCTTCTCCTCCGGTTGCTCGGCACTCACCGGTGTCGAAGCGGTCTCGAACGGTGTGCCCGCGTTCCGCCGCCCGCAGATCAAGAACGCCCAGAAGACGCTGGTCCTCATGGGCGGCACCGCGATCGTGCTGTTCGTCGGCCTCACCGCACTCGCCCTCATCTCCCGCGTGCACTACGCCGAGAACGCCTGTCACCTCGAGGGGTTCGCGGACTGCGCGACGACGCCGCAGCCGAGCCTCATGGCACAAGTCGCGACCGCGGTCTTCGGCGCGAACAGCATCCCGTTCTTCCTCATCCAGGCGGCGACCGCGTGCGTCCTGCTCCTCGCAGCCAACACGGCCTTCAACGGCTTCCCGCTGCTCGGTGCCGTCCTCGCGCGCGACTCCTACGCCCCCAAGTCGCTCAACACCCGCGGCGACCGCCTCGTGTTCTCGAACGGCATGATCATCCTGGGTCTCGCTGCATGCGCGATCCTCGTGGTCTACCAGGCGAACCTCACCCAGCTCATCCAGCTGTACATCATCGGGGTGTTCGTGTCGTTCACGCTCGGCCAGACGGGCATGGTGAAGCACTGGCTGCGGATGCTCCGGGAGGGCTGCGACAACCGCGGCTCCGTCTACCGCGGACTCGCGATCAACGCGTTCGGCGCCCTGCTCACCGCGAGCGTCCTCATCGTCGTCACGATCACGAAGTTCACCCACGGCGCCTGGCTCGTCTTCGTGCTCATGCCGATCCTCTTCGTCCTCATGCTCGGCGTGAACCGCTACTACCGCGACGTGGAGAAGGAGGTCGAGGTCGACCCGACCACGACCTTCGGCGCGACCGGCGACCACGCGATCGTCCTCGTCGGCAAGATGCAGAAGCCGATCCTCAAGGCGCTGGACTACGCGATCGCCGCCAAGCACGACAGCCTCGAAGCGGTCCACATGTCGATCGATCCGGAGGCCACGAAGCTGCTTGAGCAGCAGTGGATCGAACAGAACATCCACGTGCCGCTCGTCATCCTGGAGTCGCCGTACCGCGAGTTCGCGATGCCGCTCGCGAAGTACATCAAGGCGCACCGTGCTGAGCACGGCGCCGAGGTCGTGACCGTCTACATGCCGCAGTACATCGTCGGGCACTGGTGGGAGAGCCTCCTCCACAACCGGCGGGCGTCGCGGATCCGCAACCAGATCATGCTCGTCCACGGCGTGACCGTCGCCCTCGTGCCGTGGCTGCTCGACTCCTCGGAGCTCATCTACGGACGTCGGTCACGGCCGCTGCCCGGCCAGGAACGACGTGGCGAGATCGTCCGCGTCAAGAAGCCGATCGAGCGGAAGCCGCACATCGACCGCAACACGGGGCAGCCTCGCTCCTGATCGGCCACGCGCTCCGGCGACGGCGTGAGGGGTCGGCCGCAGACTGACAGACTGGGGACATGTTCACCTGGGGTCTCTCGCTGCTGTTCCTCGCGGCCGTCTTCGGGACGCTGTCGATGGTCCGCCTCATCGCCGCGAACCCCGACTCGCCGCTGCCGATGTGGCAGGGCCGCCCGCAGCGACTCCCGCAGTTCACCATCATCCTGCGCGGCCTGTCGGGCGGACTCGGCGTCTTCGGGGTCTTCCTGCTGTGGTCGGAGATCGGCTTCTGGAGCATCCTGCTGCTCATCGTCGCCCTCGGGATCCCGATCGTGCTGAACCTTAGGCACAACCGCCGCTTCGAGGCGTAGCCGCCGTGTTCGTTCGCCCAGGTCTGGGCGAACGAGCGGTCATGCGACGAGCGAGCCCAGCCAGTAGCCGGCCAGGGCCGCGATGACCGAGGCGACGAGCATGCCGAACGCGTTCACCAGTCCGGCCCGGGAACGTCCGTCGTGGAGCAGCCGGACGGTCTCGATGCTCGCGGTGCTGAACGTCGTGTACCCACCGAGCAGCCCACCTCCGAGGACGAGCCGCCACGCCTCGTCGACGACCCCGCCGAGGGCCAGCGCCGTGACGAGGCCGAGCAGGAGCGACCCGCTGACGTTGATGGCGGTCGTCCCCCAGGGGTACGCGCCGCCCACGCGGGAGCGGATGAGGCCGTCGACGACGAAGCGAGCAGCGGCGCCGACACCGCCGGCCGCCGCGATCGCGAGGAAGAGCCAGGGCGTCACGAGCGGCCACCGCCGATCCGTCGGGCGAGGACGATGCCGCCCCAGCCCGCGAGGACGCCCAGCACGACGCTCCCCACCGCGTACAGCACCCCCACCACAGCGTTCCCCTCGATGAGGAGGACGCTGCTGTCGGCCGCGAGCGCGCTGTACGTCGTGAAACCACCGAGGACGCCGGTACCGAGGAAGAGGCGGAGATCGCGTCGACGGCCGTCGTCGGGTCCGCGTCGGAGGAGCGACTCGAGGAGGAGGCCGAGCAGGAAGGCGCCGACGACGTTGATGCCGAGGATGGCCACGGGGACACCGCCGATGGGCGGGACCGCGAGGGAGATCGCCTCGCGGGCGCCCGTCCCGATCGCGCCACCGAGCGCGACCATCGCGATCGTGGCGGGTCGGAGGTGCGGAGCCCGTGTCCCCGTCGGAGCGGCCGTCACCGCAGGTCGCCGGCGGCGGCGTCCCACAGCGGTTCGTCGGTGGCGCTCGGCGCGAGCGGGACCACGACCACCGGACGCGCCTGCCGATGGGCCAGCGTCGCGGCGACGGAACCGTTGAAGAACTCGAGGATCCCCTTGCGGAGGCCGCGCTCCCGGGTCCCGACGATGATCGCCCGCGCGGACACCGAATCGGCGAGTCGACCGAGGGCGCGAGCCGGGTCGCCGGCGAGCTGGGTCAGTTCCCAGGCGACGCCGGTGTCGTCGAGGAGGCGATGCGCCGTCGCCTCCAGGTCGGGATCGACGGGCTCCGGATCGAAGTCGTGCAGATCGGCGTCGAACGGGAGTGAGGTGACGGTGCCGTCGACGTTCTCGACCACGACGAACCGGCTCGCGTCGACGTGGGCGAGGACGAGCCGGCAGGCGAAGGCCTGCGCGAACGACGCCGCTTCGACGAGCACGGTGTCGGGTTGCCCCGGCGTGACACCGACCACGATCGCGGCCGAGCGTTGCGCTTCGCTCATGTCCTCACTCCCCTTTCGCGCGCTTCGCGGCGGCCTTGGCCGCCTGCTTCGCCGCCCGCACCTGCGCGAGCGACTCCGGGTCGACGATGTCGGCGACGGACCGGAGGCTGCCGTCCTCGCCGTAGGGCGCCGACGCTTCCCGCCAGTCGGCCGCGTCGAGCCCGTACTGCTTGCCGAGCAGCGCGAGGAAGATCTTCGCCTTCTGCTCACCGAACCCCGGCAGGGCGAGCAGGCGCTTCAGGATCTCCGGGCCGTCGGGCGCGTCGCGCGTCCAGATCGCCTCAGCGTCACCGTCCCAATCGTCGACGATCGCGGCGCAGAGCCCCTGCACCCGGCCGGCCATGGAACCCGGGAACCGGTGCACGGCGGGACTCGTCTTGAAGAGCGAGGCGAACGCCTCGGGTTCTTCCCGCGCGATGGTGGCCGCGTCGAAGGAACCGAGGCGGTCGCTGATCTTCAGCGGGCCGGCGAACGCGGTCTCCATCGGCACCTGCTGATCGAGCAGCATGCCGACGAGCAGGGCGAGCGGGTCGGTCGACAACAGGCGGTCGGCGTCCGCATCTCCGGTGATGTGCAGGGTTCCGGTCATGGGTCCATCGTCCCACCACTCGGCGTGCTGGCCCAGCCCCGTTCCGTCGCGGTGTCGGCACCGGTGCGCGCCGGACCGTCCCCGTACGAGCGCCCCGTCCACGGGCGGCATGGTAAGCTCAACGCTAGTCTTTATCGTTCCCTGGTAGGCGAAAGCCCCGGACGCCCCGCAAGCGCGGCCGGTCAGAAAATCATGAGGGGGTCTCGCATGGGTCGTGGCCGTCAAAAGGCAAAGCACACGAAGATCGCTCGTGAGCTCAAGTCGTTCAGCCCGGACGTGAACTACAACGCGCTCGAGCGCGAGCTCACGGGGCACTCCGTCGACCACCCGGGCACGGGCGTCGACGAGAGCTACGACGACGAGATCGCCAAGTGGGCTGAGTACGCCGAGAAGTACGCCGACGGTGAGGCGAAGGGCGCGTAGGCGCGTCCTTCCCACCGTTCCGGCGCGTCTGCATCAGCGGTTTGCCATCGCTCCGGCACGTCTCGGCCGGGTGATCTCCCAGACGAATGTCGGCAAATGGAGTTCTCACTGGGCGGAGACTAGCCTGGACGGATGAACACCGACGAACTCCGCGTTGCCGCCAAGAAGCGCCTGAAGGCGCAGCACGATTTCAAGCAGTTTCTCGCCGTCTGGGGTGCGGTCTCCGTCCTCCTGATCGTCATCTGGCTCCTCACCGGCGCCTGGGGGTACTTCTGGCCGATCTGGCCGATCTTCGTGATGGGCATCGCCCTGGTCTTCGTCGGACTCGACGCCTACGGTCCGTCCAAGCACATCACCGAGGACGCCATCGACGCCGAGGTCGCGCGCCTCGTGAACCAGCAGCAGCAGCGCGCTGCCGCTCGCGAGGCCGCCTCGCAGCCGAACCCCACGCAGGCACCGTACGCCGGTCAGAGCGGTTACGAGCAGCACCCCTACCAGGCGGGCCAGACCGGCCAGGCGCCGGTGTACGACCCCGCACAGTACGGACAGACCACCGCTTACGACACCTCGCAGTATGCCGGTGGCCAGACGGGCGGATACGGCACGACGCAGACCCAGCAGGGCTCCCAGGCGACGCAGCAGTACGGCGCCTACCAGGCACCGTCGACCGAGGCTCCGACCGCTGAGGCTCCGGCCGCGGAGCCCACCTCGGACTGGGTGCGCGCCGCCGAGCCCACCCCGACCGAGCAGTTCGCCGCGGTCTTCTCCGGCACCGACCGCGCGCCCGAGGCCGCCGCCGCAGCGAACACCTCCGCCGAACCGGCCGAGTCGATCGTCCTGGAGTCGACGTCCACCGGCGACGCGGAGACCGTCGCAGCCGCCGCCGACGAGACCGAGGCGCGCCTCGCGAGCGACGAGACCGGAGCCGCAGACACGACCGGACGCGACGAGACCGTGTCGGCCACCGCACCGGCCGCGGCCGTGAGCGCGCCACGCACCTCGACCAGCCGGTCGACGACGACGCGTTCGACGAAGGCTCGGAAGCCCGCCGCGAAGACGACCACGGCGACGGCCGCGGGGAGCACCGTCCGCAAGACGAGTTCGACGCGCGCCACCACCGGTTCGACGACGCCCAAGGCGGCAGCGGCCAAGACCACGACGCCGAAGACCGCAGCCGCGAAGGCACCGACGACGAAGACGACGGGCGCCGCAGCGAAGACGGCCACCGCGAAGGCACCGGCGAAGCCGCGCACGACGAAGCCGAAGGCGGCCCCCGCAGCCACGCCGGCGCCGCTCGAGCAGCCCGGTGCGCCGGAGTAGCAGTCGGTTCCTGAACGACGAAGCGCGCGATCCCCTCGGGGCTCGCGCGCTTCGTCGTTCAGGCAGGGCTCAGGAGAGCTGCGAGCGCTCCACCCACTCGAGATACTCCTCGGAGACCGTACCGGTGACGTACTCGCCGGTGAAGCAGCTCATCTCGAGGTCGCTGATGCCGGAGCCCTCGAGGATGGCGGCCTTCATGTCGGCGACCTCCTGGTAGATGAGGTTGTCAGCGCCCAACTCACGCGCGATGTCGGGGATCTTCTTACCGTGTGCGACGAGCTCCTGGCGGGACGGCATGTTGATGCCGTACACGTGGGGGTAGCGGACCGGCGGTGCGGCGGAGGTGAAGGTCACCTTGTTGGCACCGGCGAGACGCGCCATGTCGACGATCTCCTTCGACGTCGTCCCGCGGACGATCGAGTCGTCGACGATGAGGATGTTCTTGCCCTTGAACTCGGAGCCCATCGCGTTGAGCTTCTGACGGACGCTCTTCTTGCGCTGCGCCTGGCCCGGCATGATGAAGGTGCGCCCCACGTACCGGTTCTTGTAGAAGCCCTCGCGGTATTCGATGCCGAGCTTCTGCGCGACCTGCATGGCCGCTGGACGGGAGGAGTCCGGAATCGGCATGACGACGTCGATGTCGCCCATCGGCGTGTACTCGGCGATGGTGTCGGCGAGCCTGTTGCCGAGACGCAGCCGGGCCTCGTAGACCGAGATGCCGTTCATGACGGAGTCGGGGCGCGCGAGGTAGACGTACTCGAAGGAGCACGGCACGAGCCGCGGGTTCTTCGCGCACTGCCGCGAGTACAGCTCACCCGACGCGGTGATGAAGACGGCCTCTCCCGGGGCGATCTCACGGACGATCTCGTAGCCGCCGGCTTCGAGGACGAGCGACTCCGAGGCGACCACCCAGTCGTTGCCGACCATGCCCGTCTGGCGCTTGCCGAGGATGAGCGGGCGGATACCGAACGGGTCGCGGAAGGCGAGCAGGCCGTGACCGGCGATGAGGGCGATCGTCGCGTAGGAGCCCTCGACCCGCTCGTGCACGTTCTCGACGGCGTTGAACACCTGGTCGGGATCGAGGTCGAGGCCGCTGATCTGACCCTGCAGCTCCGTCGCGAGGACGTTGAGCAGCAGCTCGGTGTCGCTCGTGGAGTTCACGTGACGACGGTCGACGTGGAACAGGTCCTTGCTGAGCTCGCGCGTGTTCGTGAGGTTGCCGTTGTGGATGAGCGTGATGCCGTAGGGCGCGTTCACGTAGAACGGCTGCGCCTCGCTCTCGTTGGCGGCGTCGCCCTTCGTCGCGTAGCGCACGTGGCCGAGGCCCATGTTGCCGAGGAGCGAGCGCATGTCGCGGGTGCGGAAGGCTTCACGCACCTGGCCCTTGGCCTTGACCATGTGGAAGGTGCTGCCGTCGGCGGTCGCGATGCCGGTGGAGTCCTGACCGCGGTGCTGGAGGAGCAGGAGGCTGTCGTAGACCTGCTGGTTGGCAGGCTCGGTTGAGACGATGCCGACGATGCCGCACATGCGTGGGGACTCCTTGGGGTTCGTGCTGGGCGAGTGGCGGAACGGAGGAAGGTGGGCCGGAGAGCGGTGGGACTAGTCGCGGTAGGCGCCGACGAGGCGGACGGCGCCGCCGTCGACCCCCTTGGCACCCTGTTCGAACGCGCTGAGGTCTGCGGCGTCGTCGCCGAGGTGCACGGTGCCGACCTGCCAGGTCGCGATCCCGTCGGCCTCGAGGGCGGCCGTGACGCCGTCGGCGACCGCCGGCGAGACGACGGCGAAGAACCCGACGCCCAGGTTCCAGGTGCCCTCGCTCGACTCGAGCGAGGATCCGGCCAGCTCGCTCAGGGTGCGGAACACCGGTGACGGGCTCCAGGTGGAGCGGTCGACCTCGGCCCAGGACCCCTTGGGCAGGACGCGCGCGAGGTTGGCGGCGATCCCGCCGCCGGTGACGTGGCTGAGCGAGTGGACGCCACCCGCGAAGGCCGGGGCGTCGAGCAGCCGCAGGAGGGGCAGGGTGTAGAGCCGCGTCGGCTCGAGGAGGGCCTCGCCGAACGTCGTGCCGAGCTCGTCGCTGTGGTCGGCGTAGCCGACGCCCGCCTGGGCGAGGATGTGCCGCACGAGGGAGAAGCCGTTCGAGTGCAGGCCCGAGGAGGCGAGTGCGAGGACGACGTCGCCGTCCTCGACGCGGTGCTCACCGAGGACGGCGTCCGCCTCGACCGCACCGGTGCAGGCGCCGGCGACGTCGTAGTCGTCGACCCCGAGGAGTCCGGGGTGCTCCGCGGTCTCGCCGCCGATGAGCGCCGTCCCGGTGTCGGAGCAGGCCCGGGCGATGCCCGCGACGATGGAGGCGATGCGCTCCGGGTGGACCTTGCCGCAGGCGATGTAGTCGGTCATGAAGAGCGGCTTCGCACCGACCACGACGATGTCGTCGACGACCATGCCGACGAGGTCCTGGCCGATGGTGTCGTGCTTGTCGATGGCCTGGGCGATCGCGACCTTCGTGCCGACGCCGTCGGTCGACGTCGCCAGCAGGGGCCGACGGAAGGCCGTGAGGGCCGAGGCGTCGAACAGGCCGGCGAACCCGCCGAAGCCGCCGAAGACCTCCGGGCCGTGCGTCTTCGCGACGGCGGCCTTCATGAGCTCGACGGCGCGGTCACCGGCCGCCGTGTCGACACCGGCCTCCCGGTAGCTGGTGGATGAGGTCATGACCGTCCTGAACCTTCTGCGATGGGTGGATTCCGGGGGCCGGACTCACCTGGCTCGGCACTGACGGAACCGGTCGGTTCCGCGTCGGCCGCGGGGGTCCCGGCTGGATGCACGTCAACTCTATCCGCTGCGACGATCCGCGTCCGTCGCGCCATGGAGCGGTCGATGAGGAGACCGACGACGAGGGCGATCGCGCCGAAGACCACGACGCACACGAGCAGGAGGAAGCCGAACACCTGGGTGAGCGAGTAGTCGGCGCTCCCCGGGAACGCGAAGGTGAGGATGAGTGCGGCGATGACACCGACGAAGGCACCGATGACGAGGAACCGCCAGTAGCGGGGTGACCGGCGCACCGAGACCGAACCGGAGGAGTACACGGTCGCGACCTCGGTGTCGGGCTCGGTCGAGGGCGTCGGACCGGTCGGTTCGGATGGGTGCTGAGCTTCCGGTGCTGGCTGCCCGGTGGCGTCTGTCATGCCTCCATTCTCCCCCACGATCCTGGGCATCGTGAACCGATGGTGAACGGCCGCGGTCGACGAGCAGACGGGTACGATCGAGCGGTGGACACGACGGGGACCGAGACGACCGATCCCGCTCCGATCCCTCCGGGCGACGCCCTGCTCTCGGCGGTCGAGTCCGCCGCCGCCGCCGCCGGGTTCACGCTCGAGCCGGAGCAGCTGGAGGTGGCGAGGCGCCTGGCATCGCTCCGGATCGCCGACGATCGACCCGCACACCTGTACCTGTGGGGTGCGGCCGGGCGGGGCAAGACCTGGCTCCTCGACGCGTTCTTCGCAGCGCTCCCGACGCAGCGGCGGCGTCGCGTCCACTTCCACTCCTTCTTCCGCGGGCTGCACGCCGCGATCCACCGGGTCCGCGCGGAGGCCGCCGACGCGGCCCGCGCGACGGGCGAGCCGGGCGCCGCGTCCCGGGCGGCGGCGGGAGCGGTGACGAACGCGGTCGAGCAAGCCGTCGACGAGCTGCTCGCCGACGTGGACGTCGTGCTCTTCGACGAGTTCCACGTGCACGATCCCGGCGACGGCACCCTCATGATCCGGCTGCTCGAAGCCCTCTTCGCCCGACAGGTGACCCTGTTGACGAGCTCGAACTTCCGGCCGCAGGACCTCCTGCCGGACCCGGCGTACCATCACGTCTTCGAGCCCGGCATCGCCCTGATCGAGGCGAACATGCAGGTGCTCGAACTCGCCGGCTCGACCGACCACCGTCGCAGCTCCCCGGTCAGACACCGCGACGGCTTCGCCCGTGGCAGCTGGTCCATCGCCGGCGAGGCCGCGGACGCCCGCCTCGCGACCGTCGGCCTCCACCGACCGGGGCCGGGCGAGGCGACGACGTTGACGATCAGTGGCCACACGTTCCACGCGGCCGCCGCGCGCGACGGCCGCGTGTGGTTCGCCAGCGCCGAACTCATCGAACGTCCGACCTCCGTGGGCGACTACCTCGCCTGGGCGGCGGACTACGACCGGTGGGTCCTCGACGGCCTGCCCGCGTCCCATGCCCTCACCCGGGAGGCGCGCGCCCGGTTCGTCCTGCTCATCGACGCCCTGTGCGATCTCGGCGTCGAACTCCACGTCGTGGCCGCCACCGACCGGGAGACCTTTATGACCGACCCCGCCCTCGGGCCGGGCGGCTTCGCCCGCGACGCGGTCAGGACGCGCAGTCGGCTCGCCCTGCTCCGCGAGGTCCGCTGACAGCCGCTCAGCTCCCGGCGAGCACGGCCCGCTCAAGGGCGCGGTCCAGTCCGATGACGGGGCGGTCCGGACGCTGCGGCGCCACACCGCCGAGGGCCTGCAGCCAACCCCAGGTGTCGGCGACGGTCTCGGCGAGCGGACGACGACGGAGACCCGCCGCGATCGCACGCGAGACGTCTCCGTGATGCATCGCGTCCGCGTGGGGTCCGGTCGGAAGCCATACGGGGAGCTGGGTCCAGGGTTGGATCCCGGCCGCGAGCACCCGCTCCTGATCCACCCAGCGGAGGGTCGCGCCTGACCCGGTTGCGGCGATACAGGCGTCGAGCAGATCGCCCAGCGTGGCCGCCCGCGGCTCGCTCACGACGTTGAACGCACCACTCGCGCCCGTCGAACCGGCCGTGAGGAGGAAGGCCGCGAGATCCCGCGCATCGATGTACTGGATGGGGTCGGAGGCGTCGCCGGGGGCGAGCACCTCACCGCCCTCGGCGATCCGCGCCAGCCACCAGGGCAGTCGGCCGATGTTCTCGTGCGGGCCGAGGATGAGGCCCGCTCGCGCCAAGACCGCTCGGTCACCGAACGCCTGCACGGCGGCCAGCTCACCGCCGCGCTTGGCACGGGCGTAGTCCGCGAAGCCCTCGTCGTGCGCCGATCCGTCGACGACCGGCGCGTCCTCCGAAGCTCCGGGGGGAAGCGGGTCGGCGTAGACGGAACGGCTCGAGACGTAGACGTAGCTCCCGACCCGGTCGGC
This sequence comes from Plantibacter sp. H53, assembly GCF_001650455.1. Classification (NCBI taxonomy): domain Bacteria; kingdom Bacillati; phylum Actinomycetota; class Actinomycetes; order Micrococcales; family Microbacteriaceae; genus Plantibacter; species Plantibacter sp. H53. The sequence goes on along the minus strand of NZ_LWCT01000003.1, from coordinate 65,149 downwards.
CAGCAGCGCGGCCGCGTCGCGGACGGCGACCGGAGCCCATGACCAGGTGTCGACGGCGACGTCCCACGACCCGACCCGGAGCGCGTCGAGTCCGCCGGGCAGCGTCCGGTCGCCGTGCAGCACGCTGACGAAGTCCGACGGGGAGGACCGGTTCGTGCCGCGATGGAAGACGGTGACCTCCCAGCCGGCGGCGACGGCCTCGTCGACGACCGCTCGCCCGACGAACTCCGTCCCGCCCAGGACCAACAGCCGTTTCGTGCTCATGCCTCCATCACAGCGCACGAGGCGGTGATGCACCACCCCGGTTCGCTCCCGGCAGCACGCGGAATCCCGCCGAACGTCAGCGCGGCAGCAGCAGTGGCACGAGGCCCGTGAGGTCCGCGCGTTGGCCGGACGCGTGCACCGTGCCGCCGGCCATCGCCGTGGTCCAGTCGATGCGGCCTGAGGCGAGGGCGAGCCAGGTCGGCGCATCCATCTCGATGACGTTCGGCGGCGTGCCTCGGGTGTGGCGGGGGCCCTCGATGCACTGCACCGCGCCGAACGGCGGCACCCGCACCTCGACGGTGTTGCCGGGTGCCCGCTCGACGAGGAGCTCCAACAGGTAGCGGACCGCGGTCGCCGTGTCCGTGCGCGATGCCGGTGCGTCCCCGAGTGCCTGCTCCAGGGCAGCGCGACCGACGGCGTCCGTGATCCTGGGTCTGGCCATGCATTCGAGGCTAGGCCATTGCGCCTTAAGCTAGACGGGTGAAGATCCTCGTCCTCGGTTCCGGTGCTCGCGAGCACGCCATCATCAAGGCTCTCCTCTCCGAAGAGGCCGGGCACCACATCATCGCCGCCCCCGGCAACGCGGGCATCGCGGGCGACGTGACCGTGGTCGGCATCGACCAGGAGAACCCCTCGATCGTGCGCGACTTCGCCCGCGACGAAGCGGTCGACCTCGTCGTCATCGGGCCCGAGGCCCCGCTCGTCGCCGGCGTGGCCGACAAGCTGCGCGCCGCCGGCATCCCGGTCTTCGGCCCCAATCGCTCGGCGGCCGCGCTCGAGGGCTCGAAGTCCTTCGCGAAGCGGATCATGGACGAAGCCGGCGTGCCCACCGGTCGCGCGGTCCGCGCCGAGGACCTCGACGCAGCGATCGCCGCGCTCGACGACTTCGGTGCCCCGTACGTCGTCAAGGCCGACGGCCTCGCGGCGGGCAAGGGCGTCCTCGTCACCCACGACCGCGACGCGGCCATCCAGCACGCCACCAACTGGCTGGGCTACGGCGGCGTCCTCGTCGAGGAGTTCCTCGACGGCCAGGAGGTCTCCCTCTTCTTCATCACCGACGGCGAGACGGTGCTCCCGCTCTCCCCCGCGCAGGACTACAAGCGACTGCTCGACGGCGACGCCGGCCCGAACACCGGCGGGATGGGCGCCTACTCCCCGCTGCCCTGGCTCGACAACCGCTTCGGGAGCGAGACGGCCTTCGTCGACGAGGTCCTGGAGACCGTCGCCGTCCCCGTCGTACGGCAGCTGGCGTCGGAGGGCAACCCGTTCCAGGGGCTCCTCTACGCCGGGCTCATCCTCACGGAACGCGGAATCCGCGTGATCGAGTTCAACGCACGTTTCGGCGACCCGGAGACGCAGGTCGTCCTCCCCCGGCTCGTCACCCCGCTGTCGGCGCTCCTGCTCGGCTCGGCCACCGGCACGCTCGACCAGCAGCCACGGCCCGCGTTCGCCGAGGCGAGCGCGGTGACCGTGGTGCTCGCGAGCCAGAACTACCCCGAAACGCCTGTCACCGGCCGGAGCATCACCGGCCTCGACGCCGCCGTCGCCGTCGAGGGGGTCCACCTCGTCCACGCGGCCACGGCCGACGTCGACGGTGGCCTGGTCGCCACCGGCGGCCGCGTCCTCAACGTCGTGGCCCTCGGATCCACGTTCCCGGAGGCACGCGGACGTGCGTACGAGGCGCTGTCGCGCATCGAACTCGAGGGCGGTCAGTACCGCACCGACATCGCCGCACGCGTCTCCTGATCGCGGCCCGGATGAGCGCAGCAGCGGGAACCGGGTCGTCGGCCGTCGTCGAGAGTCACGACGGCACCAGGCTGCACGTGGACGTGATCGGCGACGACGCCTTGCCGCCCCTCGTCGTCCTCGCCGGCGGTCCGGCGCGTCACCCGGCCTACCTCGGTGATCTCGCGGGCCTGAGCACCAGGCGTCGCCTCATCCTGCTGCACCAGCGCGGGGTCGGACGGTCCGAGAGCGGGTCGTCGACCGCGGCGGCGAGCTGGCCGGAACTCGCCGAGGACGTCGAGGCCGTGCGTCGCTGGCTGGACGTCGACCGCCTCGAACTCCTCGGGCACTCCGCCGGTACCCGCGTCGCCGTGAGCTACGCAGCGCGCTACCCGCACCGGCTCGACCGCCTGTGCCTCATCACGCCACCCGCCACCTGGCTCGTCGACACGGACGACGACAGCGCGGAGATCATCGCCCGACACGCGGCGGAGGACTGGTATCCCGGCTTCCTCGAGGCGCTGCCCGAACTGCTCGCGGCCCCGGACTCCGCGTCGGGGAACCGCTTGTTCCCGGCGGTGGCGCCCATCGCCTGGGGCGAGTGGGACGACACCGCCCGCGAACACGAGCGCCTGGGCGCCTGGCACCCGGCCGCGCAGGACGCGTTCGTGCACACCCCCACGATCGACGAGGTCGAGGACATCCGCGACGCCCTCCGAACCGTCACGGCACCCGTGCTCGTGGTCGCGGGTTCCGAGGACGGCCTGACGGGACTCGCGCCCGTCGTCGCCCTCGCGCAGCGGTTCCCCCTCGGCCAGGCCATCGTGCTCGACGGGTGCGGACACTACCCCTGGGTGGAGCAGCCGCGATCCTTCGCCGCAGCCGTCTTCCCGTTTTTCCCCGTCGACTGAGGCGGTCCAGGACCGCAAGCCCTGTCGACGGGCGCTGCCGCCGTGTTGACTGGGAGGGTGCAGACGTTCCTCCCCTACCCCGACTTCCTGGCGAGTGCCGAGGTCCTCGACGACAAGCGGTTGGGCAAGCAGCGGGTGGAGACGCTGCAGGTGATGAAGGCGCTCATCGTCCCGGGGTACGGCTGGCAGCATCATCCGGTGACGGCGATGTGGCGAGGGTATCGGCCCGCGCTCATGGACTACCAGGTCGCCACCTGCGCGGTCTGGGTCGGCCGAGGTCACGCCGACACCTGCCTCGAGAAGACCCTGCTGGCACTCGCCGACGCCCCGGACGACTTCGGAGCCTACGAGGCGGACGACTTCGAGCTGCCGCCGTGGCTCGGGCGGGCCGACGTCCATCGCTCCCACCGGTCCAAGCTCCTCGCCAAAGCGCCGGAGCTCTACAGCGGCATCTTCCCCGACGACCCGGCGACGCTCGACTACGTCTGGCCGGTGCCGACCGACTGATGACGGACAGTATCGACGTGACCTTCGACGACGAGCTCGACGCGGCCGTCCGGGCTCGATGGCGTGCCCTGGCCGAGGCCGGCCTGCCGAGCTTGTCCACCCATCAGGGTGCCAGCAACCGTCCGCATGTCACCCTGGCCGCCGGGGCGACGCTGGAGCTGCAGGGACGACCCGACTTCCGACCGTTCCCCGTCCGCCTCGGCGCCCCGCTGTTCTTCCCTCGTCGGTCGGGCGCGGTCCTCGCGCTCGGTGTCGTCCCAGGGGTGGCTCTGCTCGAGCTGCACGACCGGATCGCCGCGCTGGTCCAGGGCGCCTTCGACCACACTCGGCCGGGGTTCTGGACGCCGCACGTCACGCTCTCCCGTCGGCTGACCCGGGAGCAGACGGCCACAGCGCTCGACACCTTGGCTGCGATCGGCCCGTACCCGGACGGACGGGTCCTCGGCCTCCGATTCTGGAACGGCGGCACCAGGACGGTCAGCGACCTCGTCGATCCCTGAGCCGACCCGGTGTCGTCGCTCCGAACGCGTCACTCGGCGGCTGCGCGACTCGCCGCCTCGGCCGCTGCGGTCGCTTGACCGTGCTGGGTCTCCGGGGTCGACCAGGACGCCGCCTTCGGCTTCTGGAAGAACAGCACCACGACGGCGCCCACGAGCGCCAACGCTGCGGGCAGGAGCAGCGACTGGGCCATCGCGGTGGTGAAGCCGGCGTGCAGGAACTCGGGCAGCTCGCCGCCCGTCACCTCGCTCACGCCTCCGGTCGCCCCACCGGGAGCGGCGGGCAGCTCGGCCGCGAGACGTCCCTGGATGAGCGCGGCGATCGCGGCGCTGCCGAGGACGGCTCCGATCTGACGGGTCGTGTTGAACACACCTGAGCCGGCGCCGGCCTGGTGCTGCGGGAGCCCTCGGGTAGTGAGATTGGAGACCGGGCCCCACATGAAGCCGTTGGCGAGACCGAGGACGGCGCTCGGGAGGAGCAGCAAGAGGATCGGCTGCTCCGGCGTGAGCAGGATCGAGTACCAGCCGAGCGCAAGGGCCAGCAGGAGGAGCCCCGCGAGCGCGAACCACTTCGGGTTCACGCGGTCGATCGCCCGCCCGACCACGGGCGCGAGGCCGGCGGAGAGCACGGCCATCGGGACGAGCATGAGCGCGGACTGCGTCGGGGTCAGGCCGCGGACGGTCTGGTAGAAGAAGACGAGCGGCAGCGACATGCTCGTGATCGTGAACCCGATCGTCGAGATCGCGAGGTTGCCGACCGAGAAGTTGCGATCGCGGAACAACGCCAGCGGGAGCAGCGGCTCACCCTTCATGACGGCCTGCCACACGACGAACAGGCCGAGGACGACGACGCCGGCGATGACGAGACTCCACACGGTGATCGGACCGGTGATCGTGCCCCAGTCGTAGCTCTGGCCCTCCTGGATGCCGAACACGAGGAGGAACATCCCGAGTCCGCTGAGGACGACCCCGAGCACGTCGAACCTGTGCGGGTGCGTGGCGAGCGCGGGGACGTTGCGCCAGACCATGATGAAGCCGATGACACCGACGGGCACGTTGATGAAGAAGATCCACTCCCACCCGAAGCCGTCGACGAGCACGCCGCCGAGGATCGGGCCGACGAGCGTCGCGACACCGGCGGTCGCTCCCCAGAGACCCATGGCCGCGCCACGGCGATCCGGCGGGAAGATGCGCGTGATGACGGCCATCGTCTGCGGCGTCATGAGCGCCGCACCGAGACCCTGCACGACGCGGGCGACGATGAGCATCTCGATGGAGCCCGACAGGCCGCACCAGAGCGAGGCGAGGGTGAAGACGACGAGACCGGTGAGGTAGAGGTTCTTCGGGCCGAAGCGGTCGCCGAGACGACCGGTGATGAGCAGCGGCACGGCATAGGCGAGCAGGTAGGCGCTCGTGACCCAGATGACGTTGTTGATGTCGGTGTCGAGGCCGCGCATGATCGCGGGGTTCGCCACGGACACGATGGTCGTGTCGATGAGGATCATGAAGAAGCCGATGACCAAGGACCAGAGCGCCGGCCAAGGGCGCACGGCCCCCTTCGCAGGAGACGGGACGCCGGCGGGCGGCGGCGTGGGGGATGCGGACATGATGTCCCTTTCTGCATGGAGGACGGGTTCGCGTTCGGGACGCGAGGATGAGCGGGACCGCCGGCCGGACTGGTCGGTCGTCCCGGAGGTTCACGGGGAGGGTGTCGGCTGAGAGGACACGGGCGGGGTCGCCGCCTGCTCGTGGAGTGGCGCACGGGTCCCCGGCACGTGCCAGGCGAGTGCACCGTCGGCGATCTCGGCGAGGAGCGATTCGAGGTGGGCGATCTCGGCGCGCACCATGGCGGCCGAGTAGGGGACGTTGATCCAGTACACGCGCGGGATCCCGCGTTCGAGCGCCCACGTCATGCGGCGATCGAGGTCGGCGAGCTCGGCCTCCTGCCGGAGGATACGGGTCTCGAGCAGCATCCGCACCTCCTCGGCGCCCAGTTCGTGGGCCTCGGACAGCGCGAGCCCGAGCTCCGGGTACTCGTTCGTGGGGGTGCTGAGCAGCTCGCGCAGCCGCTCCCCCAGCAGGTGCCGACCGAGGTCGGTGATCTCGAACGTGGTGCGCTCGGGACGGGCTCCCTCGCGGTCGGTCCCGGAAGCGAGCACGAGGCCGTCGGCCTCGAGTCCGTAGACGGCGCGGTAGAGCGAGCCGGGACTCACCTTGACGACGCGGTCCTCCTGCCGGTGGAGCGCGAGTTGGTACATCTCGTAGGGGTGCATGGGTCGCTCGGCCAGATACCCGAGCGCGGCGACGGCGAGCGGACCGAGCGGCTTGACCTTGCCCATGACTCCCACCATCGTTCCGCTCGAACTATTCCACATGGAATATACGCTGCCGTCGACGCTGACGCAAGGCCGACGATCGGCCAGAGAGGAGGCCATGCGCGATAATGAACGAGTGAGCGCACCCTCGGAGACCAACGCCTGGAACCACGTCTACTCGGGCAAGGTCCGCGACCTGTACGAGCCGGCCGCCGGCCCCGACGACCTCCTGCTCGTCGTCGCGAGCGACCGGGTGAGCGCCTTCGACCATGTCCTCGAGCCGGGCATCCCCGGCAAGGGCGATCTGCTCACCAGCCTGAGCCTCTGGTGGTTCGACCAGCTCCGCGAGGTGCCGAACCACCTCGTGCCCGATCATGAGCTCGACGCCGCGGGCGTCGCGGTGTCCAGCATCCCGGTGGAGTTCGCCGGGCGCGCGATGCTCGTCAGGAAGCTCGACATGTTCCCCATCGAGTGCGTCGTCCGCGGCTACCTCACCGGCTCCGGCTGGAAGGAGTACGTCGCGAACCGCACCGTCTGCGGCATCCCGCTGCCCGAGGGTCTGCGCGACGGCGATCGCCTGCCCGAGCCGCTGTTCACCCCCGCGTACAAGGCGCCGCTCGGCGAGCACGACGAGAACATCTCGTTCAGCCGCATGGTCGAACTCATCGGCGAGGACGACGCGGTCGCACTGAAGGACCTGTCACTCGGCATCTACGAGACGGCATCGCTCACGGCGGAGCGTCACGGCGTCATCCTGGCCGACACGAAGTTCGAGTTCGGCCGCAACCCGGCGACCGGCGTCATCACGCTCGGCGACGAAGTGCTCACCTCCGACTCAAGCCGATACTGGGACCGCGACGTCTACCTGACGAGCGACGACCCCACCGCACGGATGGCGAGTTTCGACAAGCAGATCGTCCGCAACTGGTTGGCCCACAACTGGGACCAAAACGACGCCTCGACGCCCACACCACCCACCCTGCCTGCCGAGATCGTCACGCAGACGGCCGCCCGCTACCGCGAACTCCTCGAGCGCCTCACCGGCACCGGTCGCTGATCGAAGGTACCGGTCAGCTCGTCTTCCGACGGGCACGGAGCCGAGCGCTGTCGGCCAGGATGGCCTGCGCATCGGGCAGCGGCCCCTCCGGCACGATGACACCCATGAGCGTGGCCGTCTTCTCGAGCGCGTCGCGTGCATCGTCGGCCGCGAGCCGTGCCTCGACGAGATCGCATGAATCGTCACTGCCCACCTCGCTGCGTGTGCCGCTGCGCTCCACGAGCTCCCGCTGCAGCCGCTCCGCAGTGGCGTACATGCGCGTCAGCGTCCAGAGCGAGGTCCACGGAAGGTCGTCACTCAGCCCGATGAGGTGATCGTTGAGCGGATCGATCCACCGCGACGGCTGGTGTCCGCCGTCCAGTCGGCGGCGGCGGTTGCGTCGCTCGGCCGACGCGAGCAGGAGGACGGCGACGAGGATCGCACCGAGCAAGGCGCCGACGACGTCGAGTCCGGGCGCCCAATCCGGGTCGAAGCCGGGGAGTGACACGGACGAGCGTTCGTCGTGCACGAGCCACCACTCGACCAGCACGCCCGCCGTCGCACCGAGGACGAAGCCCGTGAGGAGGAGGAAGGCACCGAGCAGGAGGGTGATCCTCCGCCGCAGCTGGTGACCGCGCTGCTGACCCTCGGTGAGCTCGCCTCGTTCCGCGAAGGGATCCACGACCATGAGGCGACCACCGACACGGACCACCCCGGGGTGGCGAGTCGTGACCGTCATGGCCCGAGGATACCCCACAAGGTGGGTCATGCGGCGGGATTCACGAGCCGAGATCGGCGGAAATCCGCGGCGGATCGACCGCGGTGGCCCCCGGAATGGGGGCGCCCGAAGGGGTCACGCCGCCTTGGCGGGCCGTCGCCGAGCCGTCGTCGGGACCCCGCCTGGCTCATCGGACGATCCGCGCCAGGTCGAAGCGCACCCCGTGGTCCGTTCAGGGTCGTACCCCGACGCGCGGGAAGGTGCCCGACGCGGCTGCGGCGAGCGCGTCGTCGACGTCCTGCAAGGGGAACTCCGGGCCGACGAGTTCGGCGAACGGATACCGACGCCACGCACCGGTAAGGAAGTCGACCGCGCGGGCCAGATCCCGCGGTCGGTAGTTGTGTGCCCCGCGCACCGTGAGGAGGCGTCGGACGATGCGTTCGGCGTCGATGCCGAGCGGTGCACCGGGCGACACACTGCCGACGAGGACAGCTGTTCCACCGATCGACAGCGACGCGATGGCGGCGTCCACGGCACGGGCGTCGCCGGACATCTCGATGGCGACGGGGAAGCCCTCCACACCCGCCGCGAGGTGTGCGGCGTCGAGGTGCTCGGCGGCGCCGATCGTGGGGTCGACCGTCGCGATGGCGCCGAAGCGGCCGGCGAGCAGCCGGCGGGCGGGGTCCGGATCACTCACGACGACGCGCGCCCCGGCATCGGCCGCCATGGCCGCGACGGTCAACCCGAGCATCCCGGCGCCGGTCACGAGCACCGCCGTGCCGGGCAGGTCGTGCCCGGCCGCATCCAGTGCGGCGATCGCGGTGGCCGTCGCGCAGGACGCGGGCGCGAAGACGGCGGCGGGCGGCGTCTCCCCCACGATCACGATGGCCGTGCCCTCGAGGAGTTCGACGTGGGTCGCGAACCCGCCGCTCAACTCCCAGCCGCGGTGGACCCGGTCGTGCCCGTACTTCGCGAGCCTGCGGCACTTCTGCTCCAGGCCGGCGGAGCAGCGATCGCAGACGCCGCAGCTCACGACGACCGACCACACGACCCGCATCCCAGCGACGAGGACGGTGCCGTCCACCGCGGTGACGGGTCCCCCGACCGCCACGACGCGTCCCACCTGTTCGTGCCCGAGGACGAGCGGTGTGGCGGCGTCACGGTGCCCGAGGACGGTGTGCACGTCGGAGCCGCACACGGTCGCCAGTTCCACCTCGACGAGGACGTCCCCCGGCCCGAGCGTCACCCCGGGCACCGCCATCGCCTGGTGCGGGTGCCCAGGCCCCTGCCAGACCATCGCGATCGGCGACGGTCTGATGAAGACGTCGTTGCCCTCGTGCGCGGTGAGCGTCGTGTGCATGGTTCCCCCGGTCGGTCGTTCAGTCGAGACCGAGCAGCGCGGGCAACTCGGCGATGCTCGTGATGATCTCGTCGGCGCCCGCCTCGAGCAGCGTCTCCTCGTCGTGCGCTCCGGTGAGCACCCCGACGACGAGCCCGGCGCCGGCGTTCACCCCGGACAGCATGTCGCTGGCCGTGTCGCCGACGACGACCATGGTGTCGACGGCGCTCGCACCGAACCGGAGGAGCGCCGTCAGCGGCAGGTCGGGCGCTGGACGCCCTCGGCCGGCGTCGGCGGGCGACAGGGCGTCGTCGGCGAGTTCGGACCACCCGAGGCTCGCGAGGAGCGCGTCGCGCGTGGCGGGGGCGAACCCGGTGGTGAACACGACGCCCACGCCGAGCTCGCGGAGCCGCCGCACCGTGTCCTCGGCTCCGGGGATCGCCTCGACGCGCCCCTCGCCGACGAGGCGCTCGTAGGCCGCTTCGAAGGTGGCGTTGCCTGAAGCGGCTCGAGCCTCATCGCCGTCGGTCAGCATGAGGAACACGTCGAGCTTCGACTGGCCCATCGTGTCGCGGACGAGCTCGATGGCCGCGTCGAGCGCGTCCTCGGTGTCGATGCCGATCGTCTCGGCGGCGACGCGGAAGGCGTCCTCGACGACGCCGTCGTCCGAGACCGTCGTCCCGGCGAGGTCGAGGACCACCAGTTCGAGCAGGAGGTCCTCCTCGTGCGCGTCGTCGAACCCGTCCTCCAGCTCGTCGAGGTCGTCGAGGTCGGTCTCCACGTCGTCGACGGGGTCGGGAGCGGTGGTGCTGTCCTGCTGGGATCGATCGATGCTGGTCACGAGAGGCCTTTCTGAAGGTGGGCTGATGCGGCGCGGACACTGGTCGGCTGCGCCGGCGAGAAGGTCGGGCCGAGGTGCTCGGCGACGGCCAGCTCGCCGAGTGCGGGTCCGGTCGTCATCCCGATGCCCGTCGTCGCGGCGACCACGCGGACGCCCGGGGTCGGTTCGTCGATGAGCAACTCCTCCGGGGCGGTGGCGTAGACGCCCTGCCAGCGTTCGAGGACGTCGAGCCTCGTCCCGAACAGCGCGCTCCCTGCCCGGAGGAGTTCGTCGAAGGCGTGCTCGGACTGGAACGGGGAGACCGCCTCGCCGCGGCTGTGGGTGTCGCCGAGGATGATCGAGCCGTCCGGCAGCTGGGTCGCCATGAGGTTGACGTCGAGCGAAGCGAGCCCGGGGTGGTCCTGCTGCAGTCGCTCCCGGAGTGCCGGGATGGCGGGCGAGTCGGCGAATCCCGCGTAGCGCAGGAGCGACCACCCGGTCAGGAGCGGCGCCGGCATCGGCATCGGGAGCTCGGCGCGCACCCGGACCATGTCGAGCGCGCATCGACGGACGACCGCCCGCTCGGCCAGCTCGGGCAGCAGCGTGTCGATGTCGTGGTTCACCGCGACCACGGTGAGGCCTGCGGCGATGACGCCGCGGCTGGTGTCGACGAAGCCGGAGCGCAGTCCGGTCACCGTCGTCCGGCGCCGGAACTCGACACCGCGGCGTTCCAGGTACGCCGTGACGGCGCCCAGGGCCTGACGCGGATTCACCTGGAGATCGCGTGGCAGCCAGGCGCCGCCCACCACGTCGTCGGCGCTGATCGGCACCTGCTGCAGGAACTCGGCCGCGTCGTACAGGCGGACGTCGGCCGCGGCACCCGCCTGAGCACGGGACGCCGCGAAGTCCTCGAGGACGCGCAGCTCGTCGAGGTGCCGGGCGACCACGTGCGTGCCCGAACGCCGGACCCACAGCCCCGCGTCCTGCTCGAGTCGCTGCCAGATCTCGGCCGAACGCGCGGCGAGGCGAGCGGCGAGCCCGGCCTGCGGCGTCGCCGCCAGATGGCCGAAGTTCCGGACCGATGCACCCTGGGCTTCGGCCGAGCGTTCGACGACCACGACCTCGGCACCGGCGTCAACGGCGGCGAGCGCCGCCGACAGCCCGACGATGCCGGCTCCGACGATCACGACATCGGCGCGATCGGCCGAAGCACCCAGCGAGCCGACGCCGAGGCCGACCCGCGCCGCCGACACCCCGCCGCTCATCCGTCGTCCGTTCACGAGAACACCCTCCGCATCCACATGGCGATGCCCTCGACGACGAGGACCACCGCGAGGATCATCAGCACGATGGCCGTGACCTGGTCGTAGTTCCCGCCCTGGTCCGCCTGGATCAGGTAGTAGCCGATGCCGCCTCCGCCGACGATGCCGAGCATGGTCGCGGCGCGGATGTTCGTGTCGAGCGTGTAGAAGGTGTGCCCGACCAGCGCGCGGGCCCCTTGCGGGAGGGTCGCGGCGGCGTAGACCTGCGGTCGGGTCGCACCGACGGCGATCAGCGCCCGTTCCGGTCCGGGCGCGACCTCCTCGAAGGAGTCGGCGATGAGCTTGCCGAGGAGGCCGATCCCGCAGATGCCGAGCGCGAGCGTCCCCGCCTGGGCACCGAGCCCGGTGACGACGATGAGCAGGATCGCGAGGATGAGCTCCGGGATGCCGCGGATGCCGACGAGCGCGAACCGGGCGCCGGTGCGGACACCACGGTTCGGGGCGACGTTCCGTGCGGCGAGGGACCCGATGACGATCGAGCAGACGAGGGCGATGAGGGTCGCCGCGAAGGCGATCGCGACGGTCTCGAACATCGCCTCGACCATCTGCTCCGTCGTGCGCATGCCGAACGACGGCGGCCAGAGACGGGCGAGGACGTCGGGCGCCTTCGCCCAGAACGTCACGAGGTCGCCCCACTGGATGTCGGACACGACGACGCCCCAGACCACGACCGCCACGGCGAGCCAGGCACCGACGGTGTCGCGGACGCGGGCCGGCGTCCAGGGTCGCTTCGCTGCAGCGGCGATCCGGGACTCGGCGCTCGGAGCAGCGGTCGTCCGACTGCTCCCATTCACCGCGCGACGCGCGTCCCGACCCGCGGCCACCCGACGCACGACGCGGTCACCGAGTCCGCGTCCGGTCGGCTGCACCCCGAGCATCACGGTGCGCACGGTGCTCGACACGATCTCCATGACGACGCACAGCGCGAAGATGACGATCGCGAGTCCGATGCCGAGCGAGTAGTCGAGTGACTTGAACGCGAGCGACAGCTCACGGCCGAGGCCGAGGACGCCGACGTAGCCGAGCAGGACCGAACCGCGCAGGTTGATGTCGCCGCGGTGGAGGACCGTGGCCACCCAGGACGGCAGGACCTGCGGCAGCACACCCGAGGTGAACTCCTGCAGCTTCGAGCCGCCGGCCGCCCGGATCGCGAGTCGCGGCCCTTCGTCGACCTGCTCGATCGCGTCCGCGAAGAGCTTCGAGATCATGCCGACGGAGTGCAGCCCGATCGCGATGATGCCGGGCAGCGAGCCGAGCGAGAACATGAGCACGAGGATCATCGCGATGACGACGTCCGGCACAGCACGGCTGAGTACGCCGATGAACCGACCGACCGCGCGCCAGGCCGGTCCCGGGGTCGTGTTGGCGGCTGCGAGGTAGGCGACCGGAATCGAGAGCACCGCAGCGAGGACCGTGCCGGAGATCACGATCCCCAGGGTCAGGGCGGTGAGCGACAGCAGTTCCCCGGGCGGCGGGAACGTGATCGTCCCCACCCGGTTGAAGAAGTTGACCGCGTTGCCCCAGCTCGCCACCATGTTCGGGATCGAGATCCCGACCTCGAGGAGCGAGTAGACCGAGAACGCGAGCAGCGCGACGAGCGTGAGCACGGCGGCGATCGTCTGCGGGCGGAGACGACCGACCGGGACGGGTCCGGAGAGTCCGGGCGGGCGGTCGGCGGGCGGTGCCGTCTTCGCGGGCGCGGTAACGACCATCAGCGGGTCCTGCCAGGTCGACGGAGCTCGTCGGGCTCGCGGCCGTCGACATCGGCGTCGAACTCCCACCCCGGGTCGTCGGGGAGTTCGTCCTCGCCCACGCGCTCCTCGACGCCGAGCAGGCCGCGGAGGTCGTCGTCGGGGTCGCCGAGCAGCTCGTCGGTCTCCAACTCCACGGCGATCGCCTGCAGCTCACGGGTGCTCGTCGCGACCCGGCCGTAGATCTCCATCACCTCGGTCTTCGAGAGGCCGTCGGTCGTGGTGTCGAGGACCACCTCGCCGTGACGGAGACCGACGATACGGTCGCCCCAGGAGAGCGCGAGGTCGACCTGGTGCAGGCTGCACACGACGGTGAGTCCGCGGTCGATCGCGATCTCGCGGATGAGGGCCATCACCTGCTCGCTCGACTCCGGGTCGAGGGAGGCGACGGGCTCGTCGGCGAGGAGGATCTCGGGGTCCTGCATCAGCGCTCTGGCGATGGCGACGCGCTGCTGCTGACCACCGGAGAGGGTGTCGGCGCGCTGGTAGGCGCGCTCGAGGAGCCCGACGCGGTCGAGGTGGCCGAGCGCCTTCATCTTCAGGTTGCGGCCGTAGCCGAGGATGCCGAGACGTGGTCCGCGGACGCCCGCCAGCGAACCGGTCAGGACGTTCTCGAGGACGGTGAGCGACGGCACCAGCTCGAACTGCTGGAAGACGAACCCGACGCGGGCGCGGAGCCGGCGCAGGGCGCGCTGCCCGAGGGCCGGCACCTCGTCGCCGAGGACCGAGACGGACCCTGCGGTGGGCCGCTCGAGACCGTCCAGGTGACGGAGGAGCGTCGACTTGCCGGATCCCGACAGACCGAGGAGGACGACGATCTCACCGCGACGGATGTCGAGGTCGACGCGCTGCAGGGCGACCGTCCGGTCGAAGCGCTTCGTGACCCCGCGGAGACGCACGAGCGGTTCCGCTCCGTCGGGTGCGGTGTGACGCGCCTGCTGCTCGGTGACGCTCATGACTGCTGCCTCTCGTGAGGTTGGTGGTGATGCGGACGTCGCACCGCGACGGGCTTGGTGACCTGGAACCGGAGCACCGGCCACCGCCCTTCGACAAGCTCAGGAACCGCTTGTCGAAGGGCGTGCCGGTGCTCAGATCAGGCCTGGCACTGCTTGGCGTTGGTCTTCTTGCAGATGTCGCGGATGGTGTCGTAGTACGCGTCGTCGACCGGCGAGGTGCCGTAGAAGGTCGCGCGGAAGGCGTCGCTGTCGGCGCTCTTCACGCCGGAGTCGATGATCTGGTCGATCGTGACCTCGGAGAGGGCCTTCTCGAGCTTCTCCTTCACGTCGGCGGGCAGGGAGTCGGACTCGACGATCGGCGCACCGGGGACCATCGTGCGGTCGATGACCTTCACGCCGTCGTTCTTCTCGACCTCGGAGTCCTCGGCGAAGCCCGCCTCGCACTCGACGCCCTCGGCGGTCTTCGTCACCGAGACGTCGTGCTTGCCGGCGAAGACCGGGGTGATGTCCTTCTCGGGGTCGATGCCGGCCTCGAGCAGGTTGTAGCTCGGGAAGAGGTACCCGGACGTCGAGGACGGGTCGACGAAGCAGACCTTCTTGCCCTTGAACTCCTCGATCTTGGTGATCGACGAGTCCTTCGGGACGATCGCCTCGGAGTAGTAGCCCGGCTCCTGCCCCTCGACGGTGATGATCGACGAGATCGGCGTGATCTTGGCCCCGTTGTTGAGCGCGGTCACGTAGGTGAAGCCGGAGAAGGACGCGACGTCGATCTTGCCGGCGACGGCCGCCTCGATGAGGGCCGCGTAGTCGGTCGACTCGTGGTATTCGACCTTCTTGCCGGTCTCCTTGGCGATGTAGTCCATGAGCGGCTGGTAGTTGGTCTGCGTGTCGACCGAGTCGGGGACGACGCCGAAGACGAGGGTCTGGTCGTCGACCGCGAAGGTCCCGGCCGCGGCTGAACCGGTGTCGGTGGCGCTGGCGCTCGAGCAGGCGGCCAGGCCGATCGAGAGGAGGGCGGCGGCGCCGAGCGCAGCGACGCGGGTGAGGGAGAGCTTCATGTGCTGGGACGTACCTTTCAGAAGGACCGATGCACCCGCCCGCTCCGCGCGTGGCTCCGGTGGAGCGGAACCGCGAGTGACCGACGCGGGCACTGCTGTGTGCCGTACGTGTGATCACGCTACGAGCGGCACCCGAACAGGGCCGGGCCTCCCGGTGAACAAGAGGTGAAGCCGCGCGGAAGGATCGATCAGGCAAGCCACGGTCGTCGTCTGCCGAGCCCGCCTAGACTGCTGGGATCCGCCCATCCGAGCAGCAAGGCAGGTGAGTCGTTTGCCTCTCGACCCGATCTTCGTCGAACGAGCGCGGACGCACCGCGCCTACCTCATCTCGACCGCACTCGAGCAGGCGAAGGCCTTCTTCCTGCGGCCGAAGACGACCACCGTCGCACGCCCGAAGCCCGCTCCCGCCGCGGACCCGAAGGCGACCTCCCCGAAGGCCACCGGACCGAAGGCGAAGCCCTCGAGCCCGACGGCGAAGGCCACCACCGCCGCACCCCGCCGCAAGAAGACACGCGCACAGCACCGCAAGGCCGCGCGGAACTGGGACAAGAAGGAGCTCGCGACCGTCGGCGTCCCGGGCCCGGAGCTGCGCATCGAGGAGCACACGATCCCGGTCGCCGGCTTCCCCGACGTCCGGATCCGGCTCTATCACCCGCCCACGGCCGACGGAGACCAGGCGGTGCCCGCGGTCCTGTCCTTCTTCGGTGGGGCGTTCCGCATCGGCGGGATCGACTACCCGACGACCGACGCGGGGTTCCGTCGTCGGGCGGCCGACGCCGGCGTGGTCATCGCCGCCGTCGACTACGCGCTCGCTCCCGAGCACCGGTACCCGACCCAGCTGGAACAGGCCCACGCGGCGCTCGAGTGGCTGTTCGCCGAGGCCGCGACGCTCGGGATCGACTCGCGGCGGATCGCCGTCGCCGGGGTGTCCGCCGGCGGCAGCATCGCGGCGGCGCTCACGCTCGTGAACCGTGAACGCGGCCGGCTGCCCATCCGACTCCAGCTGCTCGAAGTGCCGGTCACGGACCTCACCGGCGGCCACATCGACCTCCGTCCCGTGCGGGAGATGGGCATCCCGAGGATCTTCGCGATCAAGGAGCTGCGCTCCGTGGCGAAGACCTACCTCCTGGACCGACGTCAGGCGAAGGAGCCGCACGCGTCGCCCCTCCTCGCCCGGTCGCACGCGGACCTCCCCCGCGCCGTGATCCTCACGGCCGAGTACGACCCCCTCCGCGGTGACGGCGCGGCCTACCTCGCCGCGCTCCGGGCCGACGGCGTCGACGCGAGCGGGACGATGTACCTGGGCGCGACGCACGACACCCCGATCTTCGGCGGCGTGCTCCCTGCGGCCCGCCGCTGGCACGACGACGTCGTGACCGCCCTGCGGTCACTCCACGACGCGGACTGAGTCGGGTCGCCGCGCCCAGCGGCTTCCCCTCGGACCGGAAAGCTGGAATCGTGTCGGCATGGACGCCCACGACATCCGGAACGCCTACCTCGACTTCCTCGAACGGAACGGCCACGCGTTGATCAAGCGGGCTCCGCTCGTCCCGCGCGGCGACACGAGCACCCTCTTCAACGGCAGCGGGATGCAGGCGCTCCTGCCGTTCCTCCTCGGTGAGGATCACCCCGACGGACGGCGGTTGACCGACAGCCAGCCGTGCGTCCGGGCCCAGGACATCGAAGACGTCGGCGACAACCGGCACACCACCTTCTTCGAGATGCTCGGCAACTGGTCGCTCGGCGACTACTTCAAGGAGACGCAGATCCGGCAGTTCTTCACCTTCCTGGTCGACATCGTCGGACTGGATCCGGAGCGGATCTCCGTCACCTGCTTCATCGGCGATCCCGCGAACGGCATCCCGCGCGACGACGAGGCCGCCTCGATCTGGGCGTCGGTGTTCGCCGAGCGCGGGGTCTCCAACGGGATCGCGGAGATCGGCTCCCAGGCCGACGGCGACGCCCGCGGGGTGCGGCCCGGTGAGCGGATCTTCTTCTACGACGGCGGCGAGAACTGGTGGTCCCGCGGCGGGTCACTCGAGGGCACACCGATCGGCGACCCGTGCGGCCCCGACAGCGAGGTGTTCTACGACTTCGGCCCCGAGTTCCAGGACCCGTCCTACGGTCTCGCGCATCCCGCGAGCGACGGCGGACGGTTCATGGAGATCGGCAACCAGGTGTTCATGCAGTACCGACGGCGCGAGGACGGCTCGTTCGAGGAACTCGCCAGACGCAACGTCGACTTCGGCGGCGGCCTCGAACGCATCGCCGCCGCGTCGATCGACTCCGACGACGTCTTCCGCATCTCGCTGCTCTGGCCCATCGTCGAGCGCCTCGAGGAGCTCACCGGGAGACGCTACGAGGACGAGACCACCGCCATGCGCATCATCGCCGACCACCTGCGGGGTGCGACCTTCCTCGCGGTGGACGGTGTGCGTCCGTCGAACAAGGAGCAGGGCTACGTCATGCGACGACTGCTCCGACGGGCGATCCGGCTCGCGCTCTCGCTCGACCTCCACGAGAACTTCTTCGGCGAGATCGTGCCCGTCATCGCCGGACTGTACGCCGACGACTACCCGGAGGTGGCCGCCGCCCGCAATGAGGTCGTCGCCGTCCTCGTCAAGGAGGAGCAGTCGTTCCGGCGCACGCTGGGCGCAGGGCTTCAGATGGTCCAGGGGTACGCCGGACGGGTCATGACGGGACACGACGTGTTCCGGCTGTCCGACACGAACGGCTTCCCGAAGGAGCTGACCATCGAGGAGGCCGGGCGCCTCGGCATCGAGGTCGCTTCCGACTGGGAGACGGAGTTCGCCGCCGCCCTCGCCGAGCAGCGAGCGCGGTCCCGCGGGGCGACGCACCTCGGCGCAGCGGGACTCCCGGGCGGCGACACCGCCTGAGGGCCGGCCTCGCTCAGTCGCGCTTGAGCATGTCGATGCCGGCGCCGGCGAACTGCCGGAGGGTCGCGTCCGGCAGGAACGCACGGGTGAGCGCCGCCGCGATCCGCGTGAGGTCGCCCTCGTCGCGGTACAGGAGGTAGATCGGCTCCGATCGCGGGTTGAACTTCTGCTTGAACCGGTGGAGGGACGAGAAGCCGTACACGGGCTCCAGGATGCCGCTGAGCTGACCCAGCAGGTGCGCGATGCGGCCCTCGTCGTCCTCCACCCGGTGTGCGAGCGGCGCACCCGAGAGCGAGAGGATCTGCGCGCCCTCCTCGGCGAAGACCTTGGCCGAGGAGGCGATGAGGAACTCCATGACCGAACCGAAGCCCTCCTCGCGGCGCCGCATGAGGTCGAGCGTCCATCCGCGGTGCTCGCCGTCGGGGCCGAAGACCGGGAGCCAGCTGAGGAAGCCGTCGACGTCGCCGTCCGGCGAGATCGCGAGTGCCAGACGGACCTCGGGGTCGTCGGCCTCCTGCAGGGTCCCGAGGGTGAACCGCATCTCCGGCAGACCCTTGTCGCCGACCCAGCCCTCGGAGATGGCGCGGATCTGCTGTCGGACGCCCCACGTCTCGGCGGCGTAGGTGCTCATCCGGAAGACCATCCCCTCGCGCTCGGCCTTGTTGAGCGCCGTGCGGATGTTCGACCAGGCCTTGCCGGTGAACGCGAGACCGGGAAGGTCGACGATCGTGTCGTCCGCGATGATGAGGTCGCGCCATCCCTCGGGCATCGCGTCCTTCGTCCCCTGGCTGGAACTGAAGAAGCACGGGATGAGGGAGTCGCGCTCGGCCGCCTGGACGAACTCCGCGACGCTCGCCCGCAGGTGATCCGGTGGGCCGAGCGGGTCGGCCAGCACGATCGCGACACCGGCGTGCTTCTGGTAGGGCACGAGGCCCACCGAGGTGCGGAAGTACTCCATGCCGTCCCACGTGGCCATCCAGGAGAGCGAGCCGCCGCCCTCGGTCCGGATGAGCGCGCGGGCGTCGTCCGCCGACGGCAGGTCCTGCTGCTGCTTGCGCCCGACGCCGAGCTGTCGGCGTCGGTGGGATGAGAACGCGCTGCGGGTCGCGACGAGGTAGACCAGGAAGGCGAGCCAGAGCACCGACGTCGCCAGGAACACGTCGGTGTCGCCCCAGTCGATCGGGAGGTCGGCGGGATCGAGCGGCGACAGCGCCAGGTACAGGACCGCGACCAGGACGTTGAGGATCGCCCAGACGACGCTCAGCACCCACGCCCAGCGACGACCGAGCCGCAGGCCGTTGGCGACCACGATGATCACCACCGTGTCGATCGCGACGTCGAGCCACGGGCCCTCCGCCGGAGCGGTCGGACCGAACGGGCCGTTGGTCGGCACGAGTAGGGCGACGATCTGGACGACGCCGAGGGCCACACTCGTCGTGAACGCGAGCAGTCGGCGCTCGCGCACACTGGCCCGCTGGATGCGGAAGGAACGGTTCACCGCGAGGACGAAGAGCACCGCGAAGGCGTGCTCGAGGTCCGCGAGCGACCCGATGAAGAGGACCCCGATCGCGGCGTAGGACGCGACGATGATCCAGCCCCGCTGCCGCCACGGAGAGGCGAAGAGCGACACGCACGCGGCGAAGCACGCCATCGTCCCGCCGGAGGGACCGACGTCGAGCATCCCGGCGAGGCTCGCCGCCCACGGCCAGGGCAGTTGACTCGCGGCCCAGAGGAACCCGGCGGTGGCGAGGACGGCGACGAGCTGACCGGCGGCGAAGGTGATGAGCGCGACCTTCGATCCCCGCCACCACTCCAGCAGGCCGACCCAGGCGAACCCGATCACCGCGAACACGTAGGCCCACGGCTCCACGACGAGGAACGTCCCGGTGACGGGAGTCCACCAGCGCCCGGCCTCGAAGGCGGGCAGGCCGTAGGCGACCGCGTCCCACCACGGTTGCGCCGTCGTCGACTCCCAGAGGCCACGCCCGACGACACCCACGACGAGGACGACCAGCACCAGGGCGATCGTGACCGGCACCCGGGCGACCACCGTTCGGATCCTCATGCGCGCCGCCCCCTTCGTGGTTCCACGGAGCACACGCGCGCCGTGCGGTCGAGGCTACAGAACGGCCTCGCGGGACCGCAACGCATCCCCGTCCGGCAGGCTGGCCAGCGCGAGCCAGAGTTCGGCCCGAGCGGCGAAGGTGTCGAGCGGTCGCCCGAGCACCTGTTCCACCCGGGTGATGCGGTTGCGGAGCGTGTGTCGATGGATCCCGAGTCGCCGCGCGGCGGGCTCCCACTGGCCGTTCGCCTCGAGCCAGCCGCGGAGGCTCGGCACGAGGTCGGAGCCCTCCTCGCGGTCGACGCGGAGCACGGGCTCGAGCAGTTCCTCGGCCACGGCGGCGGCGCGGACGGGGTCGAGCAACCCTGCCATCCCTGCCGCGGCGAGCGCCCCGAACCGCACGACGGCCTCGCCTGCGGAGACGGCGTGCTCGTGCGCGGAGACCGCCTGCTCGATCCCCGTCGGCAGATCGGCGAGCGCGAGGGATCGGGAGAGTCCGAGCCGCCGTGCGGGGGCCGCCGCGATCACCGCCTCGACCGCCCGATCGACGTCCGTCTCGGTGTCCCCCTCAGCCGCTGCGAGAAGCAGGACGGGCCGTCCGTCCTGCTCGGCGACGAAGAGCGAACCCGGACCGAGCGTCTCGGCCCGTTCCAGCTCGGTGAGGAGCGCCTCGCGCCCGTCGGTCGGCCCGGAGCAGACGCCGACACGAACAGCTCCGCTCGGCAACGGCGTGCCGAGCTGTTCGGCGACCTCGCGCGCCGCGGCGGCCTGTCCGGCGCGGAGCAGCTGCCAGACACCGGTGCGCAGCGAGCGCCCCGCCCGTCCGAGTGCGCCGCCCTGCTCGAGGGTGAGCCCGGCGATGGCGACGACCGAGGTCACGACGCTCTGGGCCGCGGCGTCCAACGGGCCGTCGGTCCCGGCGATGGCGAGCACGCCCCGGAGGTCGCCGCGTCGGCCGAGGGTCTGCAGCGACACCGTCCGCGTGCGGCTCGCGAGCGTCGCCCCCGAACGCTGTCCGCGGCTCAGGAGCATGGTGGCCTCGCCGGCCACCCGCTCCAGGAGGCGCTCGGCCTCGGGAGCGGCGGTGGGCCCGTCGCCCGCGATCGCCACCGGGGTCGCGTGCGCGTCGAAGAGCACGACCCAGGCGCCGAGGGACCGCGCGAGTTCGGTCACGACGGCGACCGTCGCGTCGGGGCGGAGCGCGGCGAACGCGATCGCGCGCTGGGCGCCCAGTGCCCAGGCGTCCCTCGCCCGAGCCGCCTCGGTGAGGAGGTCGGCCGCGTACCGGATGACGGCGATGAACGGCGTGCGGTACGGGACCTCGACGAGCGGCATCCCGTGCGCCGCGCAGGCCTCGGCGAGTTCCGGCGGTGTCCCGGCCGTGATCACCTCGGTACCGAACCCCAGTCCGGCGACACCGGCGTCGGCGAGGCGGGCGACGTACGCCTCGACCTGCGTCGTCGACACGGCGGTCCCGAACTGCGTGCCCGTCGTGAGCAGCACCTGGTCGGCGAGGAGGAAGGGCGTGGGGTCCGGCAGGTCCGACCCGGATACCCAGGCGACCTGCCGGTCGAGGGCGCCCTCGGTTCCTGCCACCACGAGCTTCAGGCCGAGCGCACGGTGGTCGAGGAGGTCCTGCAGCGTCGGTGCCATGGCGCGAGTCTACGCAGGGATGCCGGATCGTCCAACTGAAGCCGCTGGTATGGACAGACTGTCGACTGTACCGATGCGGACCGCTGCCTAGCCTGGTGGCACTGCTCGCGGACGACCTCGGCGCCCCCGCCGGACGCGGCAGCCGAAGGAGTACCGATGACGAGCAGCACCGCAGCCCCCGCGCCCTCCATCCTCGGCGGACCCTCGCTCCCCCAGGAACGTCGCCTCGTCACCGCCATCCCCGGACCGATCTCCGAGGAACTCATGGCCCGGAAACACGCTGCGGTCGCGTCCGGCGTCGGCACGACGATGCCGGTGTTCGCGGCCGGCGCGGGCGGTGGCGTCCTCGTCGACGTCGACGGCAACTCCCTGATCGACCTCGGGTCCGGCATCGCCGTGACCGGCGTGGGCAACAGCAACCCGCGCGTCGTCGAGGCCGTCACCCGACAGCTGCAGGAGTTCACCCACACCTGCTTCACCATCACCCCCTACGACTCCTACGTCGAGGTCGCCGAGGCGCTCAACCGCCTCACCCCCGGCGACCACGCCAAGCGGACGGCACTGTTCAACTCGGGCGCCGAAGCGGTCGAGAACGCGGTGAAGATCGCCCGCAGCCACACGAAGAAGCAGGCGGTCGTCGCCTTCGACCACGCGTACCACGGCCGCACGAACCTGACGATGGCCCTCACCGCCAAGTCCATGCCGTACAAGAGCGGTTTCGGTCCCTTCGCCTCCGAGGTGTACCGCGCACCGCTGTCCTACCCCTTCCGCGACGGCGGGCTCACCGGCCCCGAAGCGGCGCAGCGCGCGATCACCCAGATCGAGAAGCAGATCGGCGCAGACAATCTCGCGGCGATCATCATCGAACCCATCCAGGGCGAGGGCGGCTTCATCGTCCCGGCGGACGGCTTCCTGCCGGCCCTGCTCGACTGGGCCCGCACGAACGACGTCGTCTTCATCGCCGACGAGGTGCAGACCGGCTTCGCCCGCACGGGTGCGATGTTCGCGTCCGAGCGCTTCGACATCGTGCCCGACCTCATCATCACCGCCAAGGGCATCGCGGGGGGCCTGCCACTCTCCGCCGTCACCGGACGCGCGGAGATCATGGACGCCCCGCACGCCGGCGGGCTCGGTGGCACCTACGGTGGCAACCCACTCGCCTGTGTCGCCGCCCTTGCGGCGATCGAAGCGTACGAGGAGGAGGACCTCGCAGCCTCGGCCCGGGCGATCGAAACCCGCATCGTCGACCGCTTCACCGCGGCGCAGACCTCCGACCCGCGCATCGGCGACATCCGCGGGCGCGGCGCCATGATGGCGGTCGAGTTCGTCGACCCGGCCACCGGCGAGCCCGACGCCGCCCTCACGGCACGCGTCGCGAAGGCCGCCCACCAGGCCGGCGTCATCGTCCTGACCTGCGGCACCTACGGCAACGTGGTCCGCTTCCTCCCACCGCTGACCATCCCCCTCGAACTGCTCGACGAAGGACTCGACGTCGTCCTCGAGGCGCTCGCCGCGAACTGACGCCACGCCCGCCGGTCCCTGAGCCTGTCGAAGGGCAGGGACCGAGGCGGCCCCCGCAGCACAACCCCGGACCCTGAGCTTGTCGATGGGCATGCACGCTGAAACACTGTGACCGACGGCACCGACACCACCAAGGAGCTCCACCCATGACCGACGCACGTGAAACCGATCTGCTCGCCAAGGTCCCGAACGGCCTGTTCATCGGAGGCGTCTGGCGCGACGCGACGGAGGGCGCGACGCTCGACGTGAGCGACCCGTCCACCGGCGACGTCATCAAGACGATCGCGGACGCCTCGGTCGCCGACGGCACGGCGGCCCTCGACGCCGCGGTCGCAGCCCAGGACGAGTGGGCGGCGACCGCTCCCCGCACCCGCTCCAACATCCTCCGGAAGGCCTTCGACCTCCTCCAGGAGCGTCGCGAGGAGTTCGCCCTCCTCATGACGCTCGAGATGGGCAAGCCGCTCGCCGAGGCGAACGGCGAGGTCACCTACGGTGGTGAGTTCCTCCGCTGGTTCTCCGAGGAGGCCGTCCGCATCTCCGGACGCTACGGGTCGAACCCCGAGGGCACCGGCATGATGACCGTCTCGCAGCACCCCGTCGGCCCGTGCTTCCTCATCACCCCGTGGAACTTCCCCCTCGCGATGGCGACCCGCAAGATCGCCCCGGCGCTCGCAGCCGGCTGCACGGTCGTCGTCAAGCCCGCCGAGCTCACCCCGCTCACGACCCTGTACTTCGTGAAGCTGCTCGAGGACGCCGGGCTCCCCGCAGGCGTCGTGAACGTCATCACCACCTCCAGCTCCTCCGCGGTCTCCGGCCCGATCATCGCCGACCCGCGGCTCCGCAAACTGAGCTTCACAGGATCGACGGCCGTCGGTCAGAAGCTCATCGAGCAGTCCGCGAAGAACGTCCTCCGCACCTCGATGGAGCTCGGCGGCAACGCCCCGTTCGTCGTGTTCGAGGACGCCGACCTCGACAAGGCCGTGGAGGGCGCGATGGCCGCCAAGTTCCGCAACATCGGACAGGCGTGCACCGCGGCGAACCGCTTCATCGTCCACCGCGACGTCGCGGACGAGTTCGCGAAGCGCGTCACCGACAAGGTGAACGCGTTCCGCATCGGTCGTGGTACCGATGACGGCGTGACGATCGGCCCACTCATCGACGACCGCGCGGTCACGAAGGCGAAGACCCTCGTGGGCGACGCCGTCGAGCGCGGCGCCGAGGTCCTCACCGGCGGCGAGGCCGTCGACGGACCGGGCACCTTCTTCCAGCCGACGGTCGTCACCGGGGTCGTGCCGGGGTCCGACATCCTCCGCGAGGAGATCTTCGGCCCGGTCCTCGCGATCGTGCCGTTCGACGACGAGGATGAGGCCGTGCGGCTCGCGAACGACACCGAGTACGGGCTCGTCTCCTACGTGTTCACCACCGACCTCGCCCGCGGACAGCGCATGATCGGCCGTCTGCAGACCGGCATGATGGGCCTCAACGTCGGCGTCATCTCGAACGCCGCAGCACCGTTCGGTGGGGTCAAGCAGTCGGGCATCGGACGCGAGGGCGGGGTCGAGGGCATCCACGAGTACCTGTACACGAAGTACACCATGACGCCCATCGGCTGATCTACCTCGGTCGGCACAACGGAAACCGTCGCCGATCACCGATCCGACCGGCGACCTCGCCATCCTCGGTTCCATCCGACCGCCGGATCCGCCATACTCGACTATCGGCGCCCGGCCCGAGCACCACCCGAGCACCACCCCGGTCCCGAGCACCACCCGGTCACCCGAGCACCACCCGGTCACCCGAGCACCACCCCGGTCCCTGAGCTCGTCGAAGGGCCACGAACAGGAAGACACCTCATGAGCGCTATCGAACGCGACGTCGTCATCATCGGCGCCGGGGCCTCCGGGCTCACGGCCGCCACCAAGCTCCGCGCGGCGGGCCTGTCCGTCGCCGTCCTCGAGGCGCGCGACCGCGTCGGTGGTCGCCTCTGGACGAACCACATCGACGGAGCCATGCTCGAGCTGGGCGGCCAGTGGGTCTCCCCCGACCAAACCGCGCTGCTCGCCACACTCGAGGAGCTCGGGCTCGACACCTACTCCCGCTACCGCGAGGGCGACAGCGTCTACGTCAATGCCGAGGGCGTGCGCACCCGCTTCACGGGCGACATCTTCCCCGTCGCCGAGTCGACCGCAGCGGAGATGGAGCGACTCATCGCCCTGCTCGACGAGCTCGTGGAGGAGGTCGGCGTCTCCGAGCCGTGGGCGCACGCCCGGGCGAAGGAATACGACCGCATCTCGTGGAGTGCCTGGCTCGCCGAGCAGACGGACGACGTCGAGGCGCGCGACAACATCGCCCTCTTCATCGCCGCCGCGATGCTCACGAAGCCCTCCCACTCCTTCTCGCTCCTGCAGGCGCTCCTCATGGCGGCGTCCGCGGGCAGCTTCACCCACCTCGTCGAGGCCGACTTCATCCTCGACAAGCGCGTCGTCGGCGGCCTGCAGCAGGTCCCGATCAAGCTCGCCGAGGCCCTCGGCGACGACGTCCACCTGTCCTCGCCCGTGCGTCGCCTCGAGTGGTCCGACGCCGGCGTCTCGGCCGAGGCGGACAGTGTGACGGTCAACGCGCGGTACGCGATCGTCGCCGTTCCGCCGAACCTCTACTCCCGCATCGACTTCCAGCCGCCGCTGCCGCGCCTCAGCCACCAGATGCACCAGCACATGTCGCTCGGGCTCGTCATCAAGGTCCACGCCGTGTACGAGACGCCGTTCTGGCGCGCGGACGGCCTGTCGGCCACCGCGTTCAGCCCGTACGAGCTCGTCCACGAGGCCTACGACAACACGAACCACGAGGACCCGCGCGGCACGCTCGTCGGGTTCGTCTCGGACGAGCGCGCCGACGAGGTCTTCAAGCTGAGCGCCGAGGAGCGTCGCGAGCGGATCCTCACCTCGCTCTCCCACTACTACGGCGAGCAGGCCCTCTCCCCCGTCGTCTACTACGAGAGCGACTGGGGCAGCGAGGAATGGACGCGAGGCGCGTACGCGGCGAGCTTCGACCTGGGCGGCCTCTCGCGTTACGGCGCCATGCAGTCGACGCCGGTCGGTCCGATCTTCTGGTCGACGAGCGACCTCGCCGCCGAGGGCTACCAGCACGTGGACGGCGCGATCCGCAAGGGCGCCGACACCGCTGAGGCGATCATCGCCCGCCACCAGGCGTAGCGATCCGGGGAGCGGGGCCCGCTCCGCTCCCCGCCCACCACCTCCGGTCCCTGAGCTTGTCGAAGGGCCACCCCCGTCGATACCCTGCACCAACGAAACACCCGCACGCCGCCGTGCAGTCCGGCACCTTCGCACCCGATCGAAAGCGAACACCAGATGAGATACATCGTTGGCTACACCGATACGCCGGCGGGACGCGACGCGCTCGCGCTCGGCATCCGGATCGCTCGGACCACCGGAGCCCGGCTCGACATCGTCCTCGTGCTCGCGAACGAGGAACGCCCGACGATCACCCCGGCCGATCCCGGGTACGAACGGTTCCTCCGTGAGACGGCCGAACGCTGGCTCGCCGAGGCGCTCGACGCGGTCCCAGCCGACATCACCGCCAAGACGCACCTCGTGTACGACGAGTCGTTCGCCGAGGGCCTCTTGGAGGCCTCCCGCATCCTCGAGGGCGGGCTCATCATCATCGGTGCGGCGCGCGGTGGACTCCTCGGGCGGTTCACGCTCGGCAGCGTCGCGAACACGCTCCTGCACTCGGCGGTCGTCCCGGTCGCCCTCGCTCCGGTCGGCAGCCGGGACCTCCTCGAGGCCCAGCCCACCGGAGGAACGGTCAGCCGGATCACCTGCGCGATCGGCACCCGTGCCGGCGCGCACCAGCTGCTCGACGCGGCCATCGTCGTCGCAAAGAACGCGGTCATCCCGCTCCGGCTGGTCTCGCTCGTCGCGCTCGACCAGCCGGAGGGCGCCGAGCACCCCGAGGCGACCGCAAGGGCCGAGTCGCACGCGGCGGAGGTCCTCGCCTACGCGACCGAGCACCTGCCGAAGGACATCGACGTGACCACCGAGATCGCCTCGGGCACCCGCATCGAGGACGCCGTCTCGAACCTCGAGTGGAAGCCCGCGGAGATCGTGCTCGTCGGTTCCAGCCGACTCGCCACCCCGAAGCACCTCTTCCTCGGCTCCACGGCAGCGAAGATGCTGCGTGAGCTCCCCGTACCCATGGTGGTCGTGCCCCGCGACTCCGTGCTGACCCTCGGAGACCCGACATGACTCCTCCCGAAACCACCCCGCCTCGCGACGTCGCCCACCCCGAGACGACCGCGACGGGCGCCCTCTCCAAGAAAGGCCTCGGCGCCGGCACCGTCGGCCTCATCGGTGCGATCGTCATCGGCATCTCGTGCATCGCCCCGGCGTACACCCTGACCGGCGCCCTCGGTCCGACGGTCGCGGAGGTCGGCACCCACGTGCCTGCCATCTTCCTCGTCGGCTTCATCCCGATGCTGCTCGTCGCCTTCGGCTACCGGGAACTCAACAGCCGCATGCCGGACTCCGGCACCTCGTTCACCTGGGCGACGCGCGCGTTCGGCCCGTGGGTCGGTTGGATGGCCGGTTGGGGCCTCATCGCCGCGACCATCGTCGTGCTCTCGAACCTCGCGGGCATCGCGGTCGACTTCTTCTACCTGATGCTGTCGCAGATCTTCCAGAACCCCGACATCGCCGGCCTCACGTCGAACCCGTTCATCAACGTCATCACCTGTCTGGCGTTCATGCTCGGGGCGACGCTCATCTCCTACCGCGACATGCAGACGACGCAGAAGCTGCAGTACGTGCTCGTGGGCTTCCAGTTGCTCGTGATGGTGCTGTTCGGCATCGTCGCCTTCGCGCACGTGGCGGGCGGTGACGCGTTCGACGCCCTCCCGATCTCGCTCGACTGGTTCAACCCGTTCGCCGTCGGGTCGTTCAGCGCCTTCGCCGCAGGCCTCTCGCTCTCCATCTTCATCTTCTGGGGTTGGGACGTCACGCTGACGATGAGCGAGGAGACGAAGGGGTCGAGCTCGACGCCGGGCAAGGCCGCCACCGCGACCGTCATCATCATCGTCGTCCTCTACCTGTTCCTGTCGGTCGCGCTCATCAACTACGCGGGCGTCGGCGACGGCGAGTTCGGGCTCGGCAACGAGGACATCCAGGGCAACGTGTTCTTCTCGCTCGCGGGGCCCATCCTCGGCCCGCTCGCGATCCTCGTGTCGATCGCGGTGCTGTCGTCCTCGGCCGCCTCGCTGCAGTCGACGTTCGTCTCCCCTGCGCGGACCCTGCTCGCGATGGGACACTACGGCGCGCTGTCGCCGAAGTTCTCGAAGGTGC
Source organism: Plantibacter sp. H53 (assembly GCF_001650455.1). Classification (NCBI taxonomy): domain Bacteria; kingdom Bacillati; phylum Actinomycetota; class Actinomycetes; order Micrococcales; family Microbacteriaceae; genus Plantibacter; species Plantibacter sp. H53. Next base: position 36,440 of record NZ_LWCT01000003.1, on the reverse strand, counting down.
ACCCGAAGTTCTTCACGCCCGGTTACGCGACGATCGTCTCGAGTGTCGTCGCGTCGGTGTTCTACGCGGTCATGCGCTTCATCTCCGAGGACGTCCTCTGGGACACGATCACGACCCTCGGCATGATGATCTGCTTCTACTACGGCCTGACCGCGTTCGCGTGCGTCTGGTACTTCCGGAAGCAGTGGTTCTCGAGCGCACGGAACTTCATCTTCCAGTTCTTCTCCCCGCTCGTCGGCGGTCTCATCCTGGGCGTGCTCTTCTTCACCACGATCATCGAGAGCGCGGACCCCGACTACGGCAGCGGGTCGAACATCGGCGGTGTCGGGCTCGTGTTCATCCTCGGCATGATCATCATCGTGGCGGGCATCGTCATCATGCTCATCCAGGCGAAGCTCCGACCGGACTTCTTCCGCAACAAGACGCTCGCCCGCGGCATCGCCGGCGACGCGAACGAAGCGGACGCCGCCCTCCCGGAATGACCCGCTGATCACGACGCGGCGCCGAGGCACCGCCGTCGGACGGGCGTCGTGCGCTCGGCGCTAGACTGTTCGCATCCCCGCCGCGTCGCAACGAAAGAGACCTCCGTGCCGACCATCGTCGTAGAAGTCATGCCGAAAGCCGAACTGCTGGACCCCCAGGGCAAGGCCGTCGCCGGCGCCCTCGCGCGTCTCGGCAAGAGCGAGTTCACCGATGTCCGCATCGGCAAGCGCTTCGAGCTCACGGTCGACGGCCCCATCACCGACGCCACGCGCGCCACGGTGCAGCAGATCGCCGACGACATCCTCTCGAACGCCGTGATCGAGGACGTGGTGGCCATCCACTACCCCGAGGGCTCCGAGGCATGACGACCCGTATCGGTGTCATCACCTTCCCCGGTTCACTCGACGACCGCGACGCCCAGCGCGCGGTCCGCATGGCGGGTGCCGAGCCCGTCGCGCTCTGGCACGGCGACCACGACCTCCAGGGCGTCGACGCCGTGATCCTGCCCGGTGGTTTCAGCTACGGCGATTACCTCCGCGCCGGCGCGATCGCCGCGGTCTCGCCGATCATGACCGAGCTGAAGGACGCCGCCGGCAAGGGCATGCCGATCCTCGGGATCTGCAACGGCTTCCAGATGCTCGTCGAGGCGCACCTGCTGCCCGGTGGCCTCATCCGGAACGCCCACCAGCAGTTCATCCGTCGCGACCAGCTGCTCACGGTCGAGAACGCCGACACCGCCTGGACCCACCAGTTCTCGAAGGGGCAGGAGATCACCATCCCGCTCAAGAACGCCGACGGCGGCTACATCGCCGACGCCGAGACCCTGGCACGCGTCGAGGGCGAGGGCCTGGTCGCCTTCCGGTACGCGGGCGTGAACCCGAACGGTTCGCTCGACGACATCGCCGGCCTCACGAACCCCGCTGGCAACGTCGTGGGCCTCATGCCGCACCCCGAGCACGCGATCGAGCCGGGCTTCGGTCCAGACACCCCGCTCGCCATGCGCTCCGGTGTCGACGGTCTCGCCTTCTTCACGAGCGCTGTGCAGGCCCTCCAGGCGGTCTAGCCAAAACACGTCGTCTCCACGCCCGTCCCGATCCGTCGGGGCGGGCGTGTTGCATCGGTGGACGCATCCCTGAGCCCCGCCCCGGTCCCTGAGCCCGACACCGTGGTCCCTGAGCCTGTCGAAGGGCGGCCAGCAGCACCGGCTACCATCGACACTGGTCGGACCAATCGAGGGGGCAGGATGGCGGAGCCGCTCGAAGCGCTCGTGGCGAGGCTCGTGGAGCTGGCCACGCCGGAGCCCGGCACCTCCGCGCGGCGTCTGCCGCCCGAACGCGAACTCGGCGAGGCACTGCAGATGAGCCGCGGCGCCCTCCGCGAGCAGCTCGCCGTCCTCGAACGGCTCGGCTTCCTCCACCGCACCCAGGGTCGGGGCACCTCCATCGACGCTCCGGGCGACGACTTCGTCCGCAGTTGGTTCACCATCTCCCGTCAGCTGGGCTACCTGTCCGACGATCAGTTCGCCCGGTCGCGCATGATGCTGGAGGAGACCGTCGCCGAGGCGGCGGCCGGGCTCGTCACCGACGAGGCGGTCGCGGTGCTGCGCGGCGACGTCGACCGCATGATCGCCGCGACGCTCGCCGGGGATCACGATGCGGCGCTCGAGGCCGACGTCGACTTCCACAGCCGACTGAACGCCATCGTCGACGACCCGATCTTCCGACTCATGCACGAGGGCTTCAGTCACGTGCTCCGCGAGACGATCCGGCAGCGTCGACTCCGCGCGCTCGAGGTGGAGCAGCCGGACGAGCGCGGCGTCCGGCGGACCGACAGCGTGCATTACGCCGTCGTCGATGCCCTGGCCGCTCGAGACGCCGAGGCCGCAAGGCGCGCGATGCGCCAGCACTTCGAGGACTGGTTGCAGCTCGAAGCCGACGACGCCGCGAGCTGACGCGTCGCGACTCCGCCCCCGTCCGGGCAACCTCAACCGGTCCCTGAGCCTGTCGAAGGGCACACGCGGACACCTCCACAACCGGGCCGACTCAACATCTGGAATGTCAGTGGTCCATGATGGACTGGTTCCATGACCGAGACCAGCACCACCGCGATCCGCGCGAGCGACGAATACGCCGCGCGCCTCGCGGAGTTCTCGGACCAGTACGCGGACATCCAGCGGCGTCGCGCCAAGCTGGACGCCGAGGAGGCCCGACTGCTGGCCCGTTCCGCTGCCTACGCGGACGCCTTCGCCGACGCCACGGTCCCGGCGATCTTCCCGCCGGCGGAACGGCAGGCCCTGTCGCGCCGGTCGACCTGTGCGGCGCTCGCGATGGCGACACGGACGCCGGAACGGACCGTTCAGCGTGCGACCAACGATGCCGAACTGCTCGTCAACGAAGCGCCGGCTGTGCTTGCCTCACTTGAGGCCGGTCGTATCTCCGCCCGTCATGCGCAGACGATCATGGACCAGCTCGGCGACGTGCCGACCGCAGGGCGAACGGTGTTCCTCGCTGAGGTCCTGCCGGTTGCGGAAGAGTCGACCAACGCGAACCTCCGCAGACGCGCCCGCATCCTGCGCGAGCGACTGCACCCCGAGTCGATCACCGCCCGCGCCCGGCGGTCCGAGGCGGACCGTCGGGTGGAGTTCGAGCCCGCAGCGGACGGCATGGCCTGGGTGCATCTCTTCACCACGGCGCCCATCGCCCAGGGCATCATCGAGCGCGTCGAGGCCGCCGCAGCGGAGTCACGCGCAGCCGGCGAAACCCGCACGTGCGCACAACTGCAGGCCGACGCCCTGGCGGCGCTTGCGCTCACCGGAGTCACGCCCGACGACGTCATGACGAGCCCGGTCCTGCCGCACCCGGTCGAAGTGCAGGAGCACATCAAGCCGACCGTGCAGATCACGGTCCCGGCGCTCACGATGGCCGGCGTGAGCGATGCCCCGGCGACGCTGGACGGCTACGGGCCCATCGACCCTGAGACCGCAGCACGTATCGCCGTGAACGCCCCCAGCTTCACCCGGATCCTCGTCCAACCGGAAACCGGCGCAGTCCTTTCCGTCGGGCGGGGCCAGTACCGCGTTCCCGCCGATCTCCAACGGGCGGTGCGCCTCCGGGACGGCACTTGTCGGGCACCGGGCTGCGGCAGACGGGCCAGAGCGTGCGATCTCGATCATTCGGTCGCGTGGGAAGACGGCGGCACCACAGACGTCGGGAATCTCGCCTGCCTGTGTCGACATCACCACCGCATGAAGCACCTGCCCGGGTGGAACCTCGACCACAGGCCCGGTGGGGTGCTCGACTGGACGACACCCGACGGGAAGCACCACCGGACAAAGCCCGACCCGGCGCCGTTCTGACCCCGCCGACGAAGGCTCCTTCGTGGGCACTTCGACAGACTCAGTGACCGGGAGAGGTATGGCCGGAACGATTCGGTCCTCGTCGGCGTTTCGACAGGCAGCCGGGCACCCACCACCGGGCGCTTGCCCGGGCCGATGTCCACGGTTACGATTGGTCCAACCAATCCACCGGAGGACGCCATGGCATCGACGCCACTGCCCGCACACACCATCACCTTCGTCGGTATCGGCGCGATCGGCCTGCCGATGGCCACCCAGCTCGCCGCGGCCGGCCACCAGGTCACAGGCGTCGACCCCTTCCCCGCCGCACGGGAACGCGCGTCCGCCGCCGGCATCAGCGCGGTCGAGTCGATCACCAAGGCACCGCAGGCCGACACCGTCGTGGTCATGGTGGCGACGCCCGACCAGCTCGCTGAGCTCGTCACCCTCGCCCTCGCCGACACCGATCCCTCCGGCCAGACCTGGATCATCATGAGCACCGTCGGCCCCGCCTCCGTCGTCGAGCAGGCCGCCCGTCTCGAAGCCGCGGGCGCAGCGGTCCTCGACGCCCCGGTCACCGGCGGCGTGGCACGTGCAAGCACCGGCGAGCTCACCATGTTCGTATCCGGATCCCCCACTGCGACCGCCGCCGCAGCGGAACCGCTCGCCGCCCTCGGCACCGCCAGGATCGTCGGCGAAGCCATCGGCGACGGCCAGGCGATCAAGGTCGTCAACCAGCACCTCTGCGCCGTGCACATCGCCGCTGCCGCCGAAGCCCTCGCCCTCGCGTCCTCGCTCGGACTCGACCCGGCGGCCGTCCTCCCCCTCGTCGAGTCCGGTGCAGCCGCTTCCTGGATGTTGTCGGATCGCGGACCCCGCATGCTGCAGGACACCGACGCCCCGGTGATGAGCCGTGTCGACATCTTCGTGAAGGACACCGGTCTCGTCGCGGATGCGGCGAGCGCCGCCGGAGCCGCGACCCCAGTCCTGGACGCAGCGCGCGAACGCTTCCTCGCCGCTGCAGCGTCGGGCCTCGGCGCACGCGACGACTCCCGCGTGATCGAGACCTACCAGGAGACCCACGCATGAAGACGATCATCCTCGACGACGACACGTCGCATGGCCCAGGAACGCCGCGCAGGGCGCCCCGGATCGTCCGAGCTGACCGCGACCCCCGCCAGGAGACCCCCGCATGAAGACGATCATCCTCGACGACGACCCCACCGGCACGCAGTCGGCCACGGGCGTCGACGTCCTGCTCGAGTGGGACGCCGACCTCATCGAGCGGGCCCTCGACGGCGCCGACGCGGTCTACCTGCTCACGAACACGCGTGCCGTCTCCGAGGCCGACGCGGTCGCGCTCCTCGAACGCACGCGGACCGAGGCTGAGGAAGCGGGACGTCGACTCGGCGAACGGGTGCACGTCGTCCTCCGAGGCGACTCGACCCTGCGCGGGCACGTGTTCCCCGAGACCGCCGTCTTCACCGGAGACCGCAGCGTCATCGTCTTCGTCCCGGCCTTCCCGGAGGGCGGGCGCACGACGATCGACGGCACCCACTACGTCCGCATCGGCGACGAGACGCTGCCGGCCCACGAGACGGAATACGCCCAGGACCCCGTGTTCCCGTTCCGCTCGGGACACCTGCCGGACTACGTGCGCGAGCAGTCCGGTCGGGAGGCCGCCCACTTCGGCCTGGCGGGTCTCCGCGACGGCGCCGCCGAGTTCCGTGCAGCTCTCCGTGATGCCGTTCCCGGAACGGTGCTCCTTCCGGACGCGGAGACCGGAGACGACGTGCGGATCATCGCGCAGGCCATCACGGCGGCGTGGGCCGACGGAGCCGACGTGGTCGTCCGGTCCGCGTCACCCCTCGCTGCAGCCATCGCGGGCGTCGAGAGCGACGGCCTCCTGCGCTCGCCGCTCGTCGCGGAGCCGGTCGCGGCACTCCTCGTCTGCGGCTCCCACACCATCGGCGCGACGCGACAGCTCGCGCCCGTCGAGGCGGCGTTCGGCCCCGCCGAGATCGTCCCCACGAGCGACGCCCTCCAGGATGCCGTCGCCACCGGGCGGGCCGTGGCGGAGGCCGCTCGAGCGAGACTCACCGAGACGGGGTTCGCCGCGATCTCGTCCGAGCGGGAACGGGACGCCTCGCACAACACGCTCGACCACGGTGAGCAGGTGATGATCGCACTGACGTCGGCGACCGCTGCGCTCCGACGATCGGTTGAGGTCGTCGTGTCGAAGGGCGGCATCACCTCCGCCGAGGTCGCCCGGGTCGGACTCGGTGCACGGCGCGCTCGCGTCCTCGGACAGGTGCTGCCCGGGGTCTCGGTGTGGAGTGTGGTGACACCCGAGCACGAGGAGAAGCTCTACGTGGTCGTCCCGGGCAACGTCGGCGACCCGTCGACACTCGTCGACGTCCTCACCGCGCTCGGCCGGACCGCCTAGCGCCCGAGGATCTCCGACGCGTTGTGGTCGATCCACGCCATCAAGGGCATCAGGTGCTCGTTGAGGTCGCGACCGCGGTCACTCAGGCTGTACTCGACACGGGGCGGGATCTCGGGGTGCGCGACGCGGACGACGAGGCCGTCCTCCTCGAGCGTCCGGAGTGTCTGGGCCAGCATCTTCTCGCTGATGCCCTGGACCACCCGTCGCAGCTCACCCCAGCGATGGGTGCCGTCGGACAGCGCCAGGAGGACGAGGACGCCCCACTTGCTGGTCACGTGGTCGAGCACCGTGCGCGAGGGGCATGCGGCAGGCAGGATGCCGTCGGTGAATCCAGGGCGTCTTCCCAGCTGCGTGTCCACGCTCGTCATGACTCATTCCTTACTCGTCGGACAGTAGCTTACCTCAAAGTGGGTACTGCAGATCGGGAAGTAATGTGATCGGAAGCGGGTTCCTCCTCAGCGAACCCCATCGAAAGGACCCTCACATGTCTCTCGTCGTCACCGGAGCCACCGGCCACCTCGGCCACCTCGTCGTCGAGCACCTGCTCACCCGCGGCACCGACCCCGCCACCATCGTCGCCACCGGCCGCCGGACCGAGGCACTGGCCGACCTCGCCACCCAGGGCGTCCGCACCGCGAAGGTCGACTTCACCGACCCGGCCACCCTCGACGCCGTCCTCGAGGCCGGCGACACCTTGCTGCTCGTCTCCGGGAGCGAGGTCGGCCAGCGCGTCGCCCAGCACGCAGCCGTCATCGACGCCGCCAAGCGCGCCGGCGTCGCCCGCCTCGTCTACACGAGCGCGCTCCGGGCCGACACCTCCCCGCTGATCCTCGCCCCCGAGCACAAGGCGACCGAGGAGCTCATCCACGCGTCCGGTCTCCCCTTCACCATCCTCCGCAACGGCTGGTACACCGAGAACTACGGCCAGTCCGTCGACCAGGCCAAGGCGACCGGATCGTTCGTCGGGAGCGTCGGCGACGGGCTCGTGTCGAGCGCGTCTCGCACCGACTACGCGGAGGCGGCCGCCGTCGTCCTCACCACCGACGGCCACGAGGGCAAGGCCTACGAGCTCGCCGGCGACGTCGCGTGGTCGCACCCCGAGCTGGCGCAGGCGATCGGCGAGGTCGTCGGCCGAGAGGTCGTCTACCAGGACCTCTCCCCCGAGGACCACCTGAAGGCCTTGCTGGCGGCCGGTCTCGACGAGGGCACCGCGGGCTTCGTCGTCGCGCTCGACGGCAACACCCGCGACGGCCTCCTCGCCGAGACGAGCGGCGACCTCGGCCGGTTGATCGGCCACCCTACGACGCCGCTGGTCGAGGGCTTGCGCACGCTCGTCGCCTGAGCCGCGTCGACATCTCCTGCAATCAGCCGGGCCCGGAGCGCACGCTCCGGGCCCGTTCGCGTGCACTGACACTCCGGCTGAAGGATTCCGTTGCAGAAACGCGATCCGACGCACGAATCCGTCACCTCGATCCGGGTTATGCTCTCGATACCGCTAGCGCGCCGAGGATGACGCGCCGGCCAGACGGCACCACCGACGCTTCGAGCAGGTGATATGACGAGCAACGCGGACACGGTCTTCACCGGAGGCACCGTCTTCCGGAACGCCCTGCTCACGCCGCAGAACGGTGCCGTCGCCGTCTCCGACGGCCGGATCGTCGCCCTCGACGCTGACGCACACGCGGCGATCGGTCCCGACACCGAGATCGTGGACCTCCGAGGCGGTCTCCTGCTCCCCGGCTTCGTGGACGCGCACGTCCACCCGATCGAGGCCGGACTCGAACAGCTCGCGTGCGATCTGTCGGGCGAGCGCACCCCCGAGGGATACCTCGCCACGATCGCCGCTTACGCCGAGGCCCACCCCGATCGCCCGTGGATCGTCGGCGGCGGCTGGCAACAGGCCGCCTTCCCCGGCGGCACCCCGCTCGCCGCGGAGCTCGACCGAGTGGTGCCGGACCGGCCCGTCTTCCTCCAGAATCGCGATCACCACGGAGCCTGGGTGAACACCGAGGCGCTCCGCCTCGCCGGCGTCGACCACACCACACCGGACCCCGCCGACGGCCGGATCGAACGGGACGCGGACGGCACCCCGAACGGCATGCTCCACGAGGGTGCCCGCTCGCTCGTGTCCCGGTTCGTCCCCGTCGACACCGACGAGGACGTCGCGGACGCCCTCGTCGCAGCCCAGCAGACCCTCCACGGCTTCGGCGTCACCGGCTGGCAGGACGCGATCGTCGGCGACTACGGCAGCCACACCGATACGAGCGACGCCTACCTGCAGGCGATGGCGGACGGGTTGCTCATGAGCGACGTCGTGGGGGCGCTCTGGTGGGACCGGGATCGTGGACTCGAGCAGATCGACGAACTCATCGCTCGCCGCGACGCGATCGCACGCCGCGCCGCGGCCCTCGGGACGACGACCGGGCGCTTCACCGCGGGCACCGTCAAGATCATGCAGGACGGCATCCCCGAGAACCGGACCGCCGCGATGATCGACCCCTACCTGCGCACCTGTCACTGCGGAGACACCGCGCCCGAACGCGGCATCTCCTTCCTGGAGCCCGCGATCCTCGTCGAGGCGGTCACGAGGCTGGACGCCGCGGGGTTCCAGGTCCACTTCCACGCGATCGGCGACCGGGCGGTCCGCGAGTGCCTCGACGCCCTCGAGGCCGCGCGGGAGCGCAACGGCGAGAGCGACAACCGGCACCACATCGCGCACGTGCAGATCGTCCATCCCGACGACCTGCCGCGGTTCGCCCGACTCGGCGTCACGATGAACATGCAGGCGCTCTGGGCCACGTGGGAGCCCCAGATGGTCGAGCTGAACCTGCCGCTGCTCGGCGACGAACGCGCCTCCTGGCAGTATCCGTTCGGCGATGCGGCACGACTCGGCACCCTGCTCTGTGCCGGATCGGACTGGCCCGTCACGACCCCCGACCCGTGGCAGGCCCTGCATGTGGCGGTCAACCGCACGCTGCCGGCCGACGATCCCGACCACCACCCCGAACCGCTCAACCCAGGACAGTCGCTGACGCTCGGAGCGGCGATCGCCGCGTACACGCACGGGTCCAACCGGATCGACCACCGCGACGACACCGGCGTGATCGAGGTCGGCGCCGTCGCAGACCTCGTCCTCGTCGACCGTGACCCGTTCGCCGGCCCCACCACCGAGATCGCGCACACCAGGACCGTCGGGACCTGGATCGCCGGACGCCGCGTCTTCACCTCCACCACCACATCAACCGAGCAAGGAACCTGACATGAAGAACCGATACCTGCTCCCGGCCGCACTCACGGCCGCCGCCGCGCTGCTGCTCACCGGCTGCGTCAACAACGAGGTCGCCACGCCCGACGCCACCGGCTCCACCGCCGCGGTGACCGTCGACAAGGCCGCCGAGGCGCTCCTCCCCGACGACATCCGTCAGGCCGGCAAGCTCATCCTCGGCACCGACGCGACCTACGCGCCCAATGAGTTCAAGGACGCGAACGGCGACCCGATCGGTTGGGAGATCGAGCTCGCCGACGCGATGGCCGGCAAGCTCGGCCTCACCACCGACTACCAGGTGGCGAAGTTCGACAACATCATCCCGAGCATCACCGGTGGCAAGTACGACGTCGGGCTGTCGTCGTTCTTCGACACCAAGGAGCGTCAGCAGCAGGTCGACATGATCGACTACTTCACGGCCGGGATCCAGTGGGCGACCCTGGCGGGCAAGTCCGTCGACCCCGACAACGCCTGCGGGCTGAAGGTCGCCGTCCAGAACGGCACGACGGAGGCCCTCGACGACGTCCCCGCCAAGTCGCAGGCCTGCACCGACGCCGGTAAGCCGGCGATCGAGGCCCTCGGCTACGACACGCAGGACGAGGCCACGGCTGCAGTCACACTCGGCCGCGCCGACGCGATGACCGCCGACTCCCCGGTCGTGCAGTACGCCGTCCAGCAGAGCGACGGCAAGCTCGAACTCTCCGGTGACGTCTACTCGACGTTCCTCTACGGCATGCCGATCGCGAAGGACCGTGGCGACCTCGGCAAGGCCCTCCAGGCCGCCCTGCAGTCCCTCATGGACGACGGTACCTACGGCTCGATCCTGAGCAAGTGGGGCGTCGAGTCCGGCGCCCTCGACAAGATCGACATCAACGGCGCGACGAGCTGACCGTGAGCGACTCCAGAATCACCGGGACGGCGTCCGCGCCCCCGGTGCCGTTGAAGGTCGTCAAGCTCCGCCATCCCTGGCGGAACGTGTTCGCCGTCATCATCGTGCTGTTGCTCGTCGCGTTCGTGGTCGACGCGGCGACGCGGCCGGCGTACGACTGGCCGGCCGTCGGCAAGTACGTCTTCGACCGGCGGATCACCATGGCAGCGCTCATCACGCTGCAGCTGACGGTGTACTCGATGATCGGCGCCATCGTCCTCGGCGTCGTGCTCGCGATCATGCGGCTGTCGCCGAACCCGGTGCTCAAGGCCATCGCGTGGGGCTTCGTCTGGCTGTTCCGCGGGACGCCGGTCTACGTGCAGCTGGTCTTCTGGGGCCTGCTCGCGACGATCTATCCGACGCTCAACATCGGACTGCCCTTCCTCCCGCCGATCGCGCAGCTGCCGACCGATGCCGCGCTGAACACGTTCTGGATCGCCGTCATCGGGCTGGCACTCAACGAGGCCGCCTACATGTCGGAGATCGTGCGCGCCGGTCTGCTGTCGGTGGACCGCGGACAGGAGGAGGCGTCGACGGCGCTCGGGATGAGCTGGGCGCAGACGATGCGGCGGGTCATCCTGCCGCAGTCGATGCGGATCATCATCCCGCCGACCGGCAACGAGGTGATCTCGATGCTCAAGACCACGTCGCTCGTGACGGCCGTCCCGTTCACGCAGGAGCTCTACACGAGATCGCGGGACATCTCGTCCGAGACGTTCAACCCGATCCCGTTGCTCATCGTCGCGTCGCTCTGGTACCTGCTGTTCACCTCGATCCTGATGGTGGGGCAGTACTTCCTGGAGAAGCGGTTCGCGCGCGGCCTCACCCGGATCGACGCGGGGGCACCCGTCACGACCGAGGCCATCCAGGTCCAGGAGGCGGAGGCGCGCGCCAAGCAGAGCCCAACCGACGGCGAGAGCGGAGAACGACGATGACGATCACGGACACGATCGACATGGTCCGCGCGGAGGGCGTGGTGAAGTCCTTCGGCTCGAACACGGTCCTCAAGGACATCTCCCTGACGGTACGACGCGGCGAGGTCATGTGCCTGGTCGGGCCGTCGGGCTCCGGCAAGTCGACCTTCCTGCGCTGCATCAACCACCTGGAGCGGGTCGACGGCGGACGGTTGCTCGTCGAGGGGGACCTCATCGGCTACCGCGAGCGAGGCGACAAGCTCTACGAGTTGAAGCCCAAGGAGGCGGCGAAGCAGCGGCGCGACATCGGTATGGTGTTCCAGCGGTTCAACCTGTTCCCGCATATGACGGCGCTCGAGAACATCATCGAGGCGCCCATGCAGGTGAAGGGTCAACGGCGAGCGGTCGCCGAGCAGCGCGGCCGGGAACTCCTGGACCGGGTCGGTCTGAGCGACAAGGCGGCTGCATACCCCGGTCACCTGTCGGGCGGTCAGCAGCAGCGGGTCGCGATCGCGCGGGCCCTAGCGATGGATCCGAAGCTCATGCTGTTCGACGAGCCGACCTCCGCACTCGATCCGGAGCTGGTCGGCGAGGTCCTCGACGTCATGAAGGGGCTCGCGAAGGACGGCATGACGATGATCGTCGTGACGCACGAGATGGGGTTCGCCCGAGAGGTGGCCGACTCGCTCGTGTTCATGGACGGCGGCGTGGTCGTGGAGACGGGAGCGCCCCGCGAGGTGCTCGCCAATCCGCAGCACGCCAGGACACGCGCGTTCCTGTCGAAAGTGTTGTGAGCACGAACGCCGCCCGCTCTCCCAGACTGGGGCGAGCGGGCGGCGTTCTGCCCGAGGACGGACGGGCGAAGGGGCTCAGTGGAGCTTCTTCTGGACTTCCTTCTGAGCCTTCGCCGTGGCCTTCTTCGCGTTCTTCACGGCCTTCTTGCGCGCCTTCTCGACGCGAGGGTCGTTCCAGAACTCTTCTGCGGCGTGCTTGATCTCGCGGTACCGAGTGCGTCCGGCCTTCGCGCCGAGCGTGTAGGCACCGAAGGCGATGAGGCCGACGATGATGAGGAGGATCTTCTTACCCATGATGTTGCTCCCTCTCCCACGGATCGCCGTGGGGCGTTGATGTGTCCCGATGGTTCATCCCGCGACACTGGCATTCTGCGACGCGCGGCTGCGGATCAGCCGATTCGGACGGGGGCTTGCAATTGCACCGGCATGTCCGGATCAGTGACGGTCACTGGAGGACGCGCTTCGGCTTGGCGGCGCGGAAGCCGCCACCGACCTCGACGAGGACGGGGAGTTCGACGCCGAGCAGGCGGTCGAGCGACTCCACCGCCGTACTGACGGTCTCCACCGCCGTGCGGGGCGAGACGCCACGCCGGCAGGTGACGGCGACCTTGAGCGCCTGCGCCCGGTTCACGTCCCAGGCGGAGACGCGGACGGACGAGAACGCCTCGGTGTCGTCGAGGGCATCGCCGAGGGCATTGGCCGCGACGTCCGTCTCGAGCACGATGTCGCCGTGCTCGACGGTCGCGCGATGCACGACGCCGGAACGGCCGCGCCCCTGGCGAAGGACGAACAAGATGAGCAGGGCGGCGACGACCACGAGCAGCACGATCCCGGCGATCGGGACGAGGACCGGGGCCGTCTGACCGGCGTCCGCGCCGGACACCGCTGCGAACGGGTTCCAGGCGAACCAGCCGTCGATCGTGTCGAGCACGGCGGCCCGATTGTCGCGCCACCAGTCCGCGACGACGGGCACGGTGACGACGGCGAGCGCCGCCGCCCCGATCACGACGAACACGAGTCCGATGAGGAGGATGAGCAGACGGTTCAGTCCGCGGTTGGTGGAGTTCACTGTCCGACCTTCCCGTTCGACGAGATGGAGGTGGTCGACCGGAGCGACGGCTGCAGGCCGAACGCGTCGAGGTCTGCGGCGACGGCGCGGTCGACTTCGGACCGGTCGACGTTCATGCCGCTGGCCGGGGTGATCCGGATCGCTGCGGTCCGCCGCCCGACGGCCACGGAGGTGCCGTCAGGATGCGTGGCAGCCGTCGTCGAAGCGCGCTGCGCGAGGGCCGACGCGATGACCTCGTCGTCGACGACCGCGAGTACGCGCCCGGTCGACAACAGGTGGCGGTGACGACGTCCCGGGCCGAGCGCGATCCCGATGAGGACCACTCCGAGCAGGAGCACGAGTGCCCCCGCGACACCGAGGATGACCGGTTGCGTCGACGGCAGGCTCGCCGCGGCTCCCGGGATCTCACCCGGGGCGACGAGGAGCGGGCGGACGCCGATGAGGGCGAGCACCGTCTCCACGGCGATCCAGAGCGCGACGAGCACGAGCAGGACCGCGAGGAGGATCGCGGCGGTCGAGCGCGGCGAGTGCAGTTCGCGGCGAGCCAGGCGCCGGAGCACCCTCGTCGGGCCGGCGGCCGGGGTCGTGGCTGCGGTGGCGGTGGCGGTCATGAGACGCGTCCTTCCTGGTCGATCTCGAGTCCGCTCACGCGGATGGAGACGCGCGAGACGCTCGAACCGGATAGCTGCTCGACGCGAGCGGCGATGGCACCGGTGGCGGCCGAGACGCGCTCGACGATGGAGCCCCCTGAGCGCTGGAGCGCGTCGGGGGCGGCCGAGACGCGCGCCAGTGGGATCGCACGCATCGGCGAGGTGACGATGAGCGCGAGCGCGCCCTGGTCGTCGGCGAGCTCGACCTTCACACGTCCCGCCGGGACCCCGAGCGACTCGGCCGCGATGTTCACGGCGACGTGCTCGAGGGCCTTCGCGGTGATCCGCGTCCGGCCCGGCCCGCCGTGCTGGTGCACGACGGGCGCTTCGGCGGCCGAGGGGACTCCCCGGTCGAGGACCGCGGTGGTCATGACGAGACGCGCTTCCCGCGGACGGCGTCGACGATCGCGTTCAGGTCGGTCTGGCCGGTGACGATGCGAGCCACGAGGGCGCCGATCCCCATCGCGACCGCGACGAACACGAACGCCCAGAACCCGAAGGCGACCCAGCTGAGTGCGAGGACGGCTCCGATCAGGATGCCGGTGTTGGTGGCGGTCACTGGACTCGCGCCTCGGCGTTCTGGTCCTCGTCGTCGGACGGGATGAAGACGTCGCTGACGGTCACGTTGACCTCGGTGACCTCCATGCCGACGAACTGCTCGATCGCGCGGATGACGGAGGCGCGGACCTCGCTCGCGACGGCCTGCAGGTCCACCGGGTAGTCGGCGACGATCACGACGTCGACGGCGACCTGGGTCTCGCCGACCTCGACACGGATGCCCTGCGACAGGTCGGAGGAGCCGATGGCGTCGCGGATGGCACCGAAGGCACGGGCTGCGCCACCACCGAGGGCGTGCACGCCGCGGACCTCGCGGGCTGCGATGCCGGCGATCTTCGCGACCACGCCGTTGTCGATGACCGTCTTGCCGTGGGTGTTCGTCTGCGTGGCGGCGTTGTTCTCGCCGACGACACCCTTCGTGACGGTGGGCTTCGGGGAGTTGGTGGTGTTCGACATGGTGTTGCCCTTCCTGGTTCGTCTCGAGCGAGCGGTTGATCGCTTCGTTGGTGATAGGACGCAACCATCGCACCGATCGTCACGGTCGATCTCGAAGCTCGTGAAGAGACCTCGAATCCTGCACCGCACCGTGACGAATCGGCGTCGACCTCCGACGCCCATCCGAGGATCTGTTCGTCGCTGCACGCCGCTAAGATTGGTGGGTCCGGCATCCCACCACTTCCTTTGGAGTCCTGCCCTCGTGACGACCACCACCCCCACCAGCTCCGCCGTCGCCGACACCGTCGAGAACGCCGTCGCGACACCGGACCGCGAGCAGCCCTACGGCGCCCTCGGGCTGAAGGCCGACGAGTACGCGAAGATCCGCGAGATCCTCGGCCGTCGTCCCACGAGCGGCGAGCTCGCCATGTACTCGGTCATGTGGAGCGAGCACTGCTCCTACAAGTCCAGCAAGATCTACCTGCGCCAGTTCGGCCAGAAGGTCACCGACGAGATGAAGAAGAACCTCATGGTCGGCATGGGCGAGAACGCCGGCGTCATCGACGTCGGCGAGGGCTGGGCCGTGACCTTCAAGGTCGAGAGCCACAACCACCCCTCCTACATCGAGCCCTTCCAGGGTGCGGCAACGGGCGTCGGCGGCATCGTCCGCGACATCATCTCGATGGGTGCCCGACCGGTCGCCGTCATGGACCAGCTCCGATTCGGCGACATCGACCACCCCGACACCGCGCGCGTCGTGCACGGCGTCACCGCCGGCATCTCCTCCTACGGCAACTGCCTGGGCCTGCCGAACATCGGTGGCGAGACCTACTTCGACAAGGTGTACCAGGGCAACCCGCTGGTCAACGCCCTGTCGGTCGGCGTCCTGCGTCACGAGGACCTCCGCCTCGCCAACGCCTCGGGCGTCGGCAACAAGATCGTCCTCTTCGGTGCTCGCACCGGTGGCGACGGCATCGGCGGCGCGTCCATCCTCGCGTCCGACTCCTTCGACGCGAACGGCCCGACGAAGCGTCCGGCCGTCCAGGTCGGCGACCCGTTCGCCGAGAAGGTGCTCATCGAGTGCTGCCTCGAGCTCTACCGCGACAGCCTCGTCGAGGGCATCCAGGACCTCGGTGCCGCCGGCATCTCCTGCGCGACGAGCGAGCTCGCGGCCAACGGCGACGGCGGCATGTTCGTCGAGCTGTCGCACGTGCTGCTGCGCGACCCCTCGCTGACGCCCGAGGAGATCCTCATGTCGGAGTCGCAGGAGCGCATGATGGCCGTCGTCGAGCCGGGCAAGCTCGACGCGTTCCTCGCCGTCACCGACAAGTGGGACGTCGAGACCTCGGTGCTCGGTGAGGTCACCGACACCGGCCGCCTCGTCATCAACTGGCACGGCGAGGAGATCGTCAACGTCGACCCCTCGACCGTCGCGGTCGACGGCCCGGTCTACGAGCGCCCGGTCGCCTACCCCACCTGGATCGACGCACTGCAGGCCGACTCCGCGTCGGCCCTCCCCCGCACCGACGCCCCTGCCGAGCTGGAGCAGCAGTTCCGCTCCCTCCTCGGATCGGCGAACCTCGCGGACAAGAGCTGGATCACCAACCAGTACGACTACTACGTCATGGGCAACACCGCGCTGTCCTTCCCCGACGACGGCGGCATGATCCGCGTCGACGAGGAGTCCGGCCTCGGCTTCGCCATCGCGACCGACGCGAACGGCCGCTACTGCCAGCTCGACCCGCGCCAGGGTGCACAGCTCGCGCTCGCGGAGGCCTACCGCAACGTCGCCGTCACCGGTGCCGTCCCGGCCGCCGTCACCGACTGCCTGAACTTCGGCTCGCCGGAGAACCCCGAGGTCATGTGGCAGTTCTCCGAGGCCGTCGCCGGCCTGTCGGACGCCTGCCTCGAGCTCGGCGTGCCCGTCACCGGCGGCAACGTGTCGTTCTACAACCAGACGGGCGACGTCCCGATCTTCCCGACGCCCGTCGTCGGCGTCCTCGGCGTGATCGACGACGTCGCGCGCCGCATCCCGAGCGGCTGGCAGGACGAGGGCGACAACCTCTACCTCCTCGGCACCACGTCACTCGAGCTCGACGGATCCGCCTGGGCCGGGACGATCCACGACCACCTGGGTGGTCTGCCGCCGAAGGTCGACCTCGCCGGCGAGAAGACGCTGGCCGAGCTACTGCACGCCGCAGCCAAGGAGGGCCTCGTGTCCTCCGCCCACGACCTCTCCGACGGCGGTCTCGCTCAGGCGCTCGCGGAGAGCGTCATGCGCTTCGGTGTCGGTGCCCGGGTCTTCCTCGGTGAGCTGCTCGCGCGCGACGGCGTCGACCTCACGACGGCGCTCTTCTCCGAGTCCACCGGACGCGTCATCGTCTCGGTGCCGCGCGAGGACGACGTCAAGTTCCAGGGCCTGTGCGAGGGCCGCGGCTACCCGGTGCTCCGCATCGGCGTGACCGACGCCTCGGCCGTCGGCGACGCGACCGAGCCCGCCCTCGAGATCCAGGACGTCCTGACCATCCCTGTCTCCGAACTGCGTCGGGTGTCGAAGAGCGTGCTCCCCGAGCGGTTCGGCCCGGTCATCGGCTGAGCGACCCGACTCCACACAGCCCCTGCGCCCGACGGCGCGGGGGCTGTGTCGTTCTCGGGGCTGCGTCGTTGTCGGGGCTGCGTCGTCGCTGGATGGACCTCGAGACGCCGGGTGGGCGGATACCCGAAACCCACCCACCCGACTCACCACCGGGCGCTCGAGCCAGGAACCCGAATGTCCTGACCGGCGTCTCCGGCAGTGGTGTCGCAAGCGACACCTTCAGCATATCAGCATTTGGAATGCTTCACGGAAGCGTCGCGGCCATCCCCCACAGTCGTTCCACGGCCAATTCCGCGGCGATCGCGTCCCCCTCCGCGACCGCGTCCCGAAGGATCGGGAAGTCGACCGCGAGCGACGGCCAATCGAGCCAGTCGGTGTCGGCGGTGACCTCCAGCTGCGGCGACAGCAGCGCGAGTGCGTCGCGAGCGGTCGTGACCAGGATGCGATTCGGACAGAGGGCGACGAGATGGTCCATGAGCGGCCAGGAGAGCCCGGCGTAGGCGACCGGGTCCTGCAGGCCGATCACTCGCGACACCTCGTCCAACTCGGCGACGAGCACCGCTCGGTCGGCGTCCTCGAGGACGGGCACGGTCACGCGCGTCACACCGCCCAGCAGCGCCCCGAGCGTCTGGAAGAGATGGATCCGCCGATGGCGGGGTCTGCTGGCCGCCGAATCCGCCGACATGCGTCCCACCTTCCTGCCGTTCCAGGTCAACCCGTGCGCGTCAGGATAGCAAGGCTCAGCGCGCCCGACGACACCTGTGCATCCGGCATGTTCTACAACACATGAGGCACAAAACTATCCAACACACCTTGGATATCGGTATTCTGAACTGGTCATATCCCAGCTCGACGATCGGAGTTCCATGCCTGTTCCCAAAACCGTCGAGACGAGCCCTCGGAAGCTCCTGCGCGACATCGTCTTCGAGCAGCTCCTGACCGCCATCGAGGACGGCACCCTCGAGCCTGGGGAACGCCTCAATGACGAGGAGCTCGAGAAGTGGCTCGGTGTCTCGAGGACCCCGATCCGCGAAGCGATCAGCAAGCTCGCCGACATCGGACTGGTCGAGACCGCCCCGCAGCGGTACACCCGCGTCGCGAAGCCCACCGCCGAGCAGTACGCGGAAGCACTGCGCCTCCTGAACGGATTCCACGAGCTCAGCGCACGATGGAGCATCCCGCAGTTCACCGACGAGGACGTCGCGGCGTTCCGCGAACTCGGCGACGCCGTGCTCGCGGACATCGAGGCGCGTGACAAGCACGTCCTCCGGTCGTCGTCCGCCTTCGCCGACTTCATGGTCGAGCGTTCGGGCAACTCGCTGCTGCAGCAGGTCGCCCGTCAGATGAACACGCGGGTGACCTACACCTCGCTGCCGACGATCGACTTCTTCCAGTGGGACATCTTCGCCGCGTACGTCACCGGACTGGTCGCGGCCGCCGAGGCACGCAGCGCCGAGGACGCCGAGCGCGTCATGCGCAAGCAGGCCGAGGCCACCGACGCCTTCCTCGAGCAGGTCATCGCCGCCGGTGGAGGACTGCCCGCCGCGAGCTAGCCGGCGAACGCTGTCGAACAGCGGACCGTCACAGAGCCGCCTCCCGATCGGGAGGCGGCTCTGCACGTTGTACGGTGGACCGTCGGTCGGGTGACCGCGCATCATTCGGCCACAGACCTGATCGGAGCACTGCAGTGGGGATCCTCCTCTGGCTCTTCGACGCGACGTTCAGGGTCGGCGACCAGGTGGTCCTCTGGCGGGAGGTCGTCGGCAACCTGTTCGGCCTGGCGAGCGCCCTCGGAGGCATGCGTCGCCGCGCCTGGGCCTGGCCCGTCGGCATCATCGGCAACGCGCTCCTCCTGACCGTCTTCCTCGGCGCGGTCTTCCACACGCCGAACCCGACCAACCTGCTGGGGCAGGCGGGCCGCCAGCTCATGTTCATCGTCGTGTCGATCTACGGCTGGGTGCAGTGGCGACGGGTCGAGCGCGTCGAGGCGACGACCGGTCCGGTCGCCGTGATCCGGCCCCGCTGGGCCGGCTGGCGGGTGCGGCTCGTCCTCGTCGGTCTCCTGCTCGGTGGGACGCTGCTCCTGATCCCCGTGTTCCGGGCACTCGGCTCCTACGAGCCGGTCTGGGCCGACGCCTGGATCTTCATGGGATCCCTCCTCGCCACCTGGGGGATGGCGAAACGCTGGGTGGAGTTCTGGCTCATCTGGGTCGCGGTCGACCTGGTCGGTGTGCCGCTCCTGTTCGGCGCCGGGTACTGGGTCTCGG
Organism: Plantibacter sp. H53; assembly: GCF_001650455.1. Lineage (NCBI taxonomy): Bacteria > Bacillati > Actinomycetota > Actinomycetes > Micrococcales > Microbacteriaceae > Plantibacter > Plantibacter sp. H53. The sequence goes on along the minus strand of NZ_LWCT01000003.1, from coordinate 16,701 downwards.
CGTCGATGTACCTGTTCTACGGGGCGTTCACCCTCGCCGGCTTCTTCGTGTGGGCCCGCGGCGAGCGCGTCGTCACGGCGCGCTGAGTCGACGACGCTGCATCCGCGTCCGGGCGGCGCGGCGGGAAGGTGACCGTCACCACCAGCCCGCCCTCCGACCGCGCGGTGAGCTCGAGCGCAGCCCCGTGCACCTCGGCGATGCTCTCCACGATGGCGAGTCCGAGCCCGCGTGACCGCTCCGGACCGCGCGCGACCCGGCCGCCGGCGCGGTAGAACGGTTCGGTGAGCCTCGCGACCACGTCCGCCGGGATCGACTCGCCGGAGTTCTCGACCCGGAGGACGACCGTGCCGCCCGCCGGCCCGCCCGACCGGCGCACCGAGACCCGCACGAAACCACCGTCGACATTGTGTCGGACGGCGTTCTGCAGGAGGTTCCCGCACAGCTGATGCAGCATGGCCTCGTCGCCCCAGACCGCGAGGTCCTGTACCTCGGCCGTGCAGTCGATCCCGCGCGCTCGAGCTGCTGAGGCCGCGGCGACGCAGGCCTCGGAGGCCAGCTCTCCGAGTGCCACGTTCTCACCCCGCAGCTCCGAGTGCTCGAGGTCGGCGAGGTCGAGGACGGCCTCGACGGTCTGGATGCTGCGCGTGTTCGTCTCACGGAGTCGGGCGATGAGTCCCCTGACGGTCTGTTCGTCGAGGTCGTCGCTGGTCGCGGCGACGTCGAGCATCGCCTGGGTCGTCGCGAGCGGGGTCCGCAGCTCATGAGAGGCGTTCGCCGCGAACCGTTGGTGGGCGCGGAACGACCGGTCGAGCCGTTCGAGCATGTGGTCGAAGGTGTCGGAGAGGTCGGTGATCTCGTCCCGCGGGCCCGCGAGGGCGACCCGATGGTCGAAGGATCCGGTCGCCGCCCGCTGCGCGGCCACGTTGATCTCGTGCAACGGACGCAGCAGCCTGCCCGACAGGATCCAACCGCCCCACGCACTCGCCGCCGCGAGGACGACGAGCACGATGAGCGACCAGACGAGGAGCGTGTTCAGGATGTCGCTCTGGTCCGAGACGACGAGTGCCGCTGCACCGTTCGCCGAGGTCAGCCCCTCCACCGGCTGATAGGTGGCCGCCCCGGCGGCCTCGGTCGGCACGGTCGCCTGCAGCCAGGTCGCGCCGTCCATGGCCGCATCGGCCCGCACCGCGGTGATCGCGTACGTCGGGACGTACCGCATGAAGGCGTAGATGAGGGCGAGCATGATCGAGCCGGCGACGGCGAACAGCAGCGCGTACGTCAGCGTCAAGCGCATGCGCACCGTCAAGCGGTTCGGGCGGCTGAGCAACCCCGCGGCGTCGGAACGGGGCATCAGTCGCCCTCGATCCGGTAGCCCGCGCCCGGGACGGTCGTGATCACCCACGGCGAGCCGAGGCGTCGGCGGAGGTTCGAGATGGTCACGCGGATGGTGTTCGTGAACGGGTCGACGTTCTCGTCCCAGGCCTTCTCGAGGAGGGTCTCGGCGCTCACGACCCCGCCGTCGGCGAGCAGCAGCTGCTCGAGGACCGCGAACTCCTTCCGCGACAGCTTCACGTACACGCCGTCGCGGAAGACCTCCCGCCGGAACGGGTCGAGTCGCACTCCCGCGCGCTCGAGGACCGGAGGGCGCGACTCCGCCGTGCGCCGGGCGAGCGCGCGGAGCCTGGCCACGAGCTCCGGGAACTCGAACGGCTTCACCAGGTAGTCGTCGGCGCCGAGGCCGAGGCCGGACACGGTGTCGTCGAGTCGACGTGCCGCCGTCAGCATCATGACGCGCACACCGGGATGCTCGGCGACCACAGTTCGGCACACGTCATCGCCGTGGGTGCCCGGCAGGTCCCGATCGAGGAGCAGGACGTCGTAGTCGTTGATCGTGAGCGCCTCGAGCGCTGCGTCGCCGTCGTGGACGACGTCCGCGGCGATCGCCTCCTGCCGGAGGCCGGCTCGGACCGCCTCGGCCAGGTAGACCTCGTCCTCGGCAACCAGGACGCGCATGATGTTCCTCTCGATTGGGTGTGGTGACTCCGGGATCGTACGGACGCCGATCGAGCAACCCCCGAGTGTCGGTTATCTATCGTGCCGTTCGGGACGTTCAGAGAACGTCAACGTTTTCCTTGACGCCCGGACAACGCGCCGCCGAGTGGACTGGTCGTCACCAGTCAGCCCCACCCACTGAGGAGTGCAGATGTCCGACATCACCATCACCCGTTCCGTCCGCCGTCCGGCCGGCAGACTCGCCGCCCTCATCGCGATCCCGTTCCTCATCGGATCGTTGGCGGCCTGCAGCTCGGGCTCGCCCGACTCGAGCAGCAAGACCCCGAAGGCGGTGCAGTCGTTCGACGACTGGCAGGTCGCCTTCGCCTCATGCATGCGCGATGAGGGGGTCGACATGCCCGACCCCGAGCAGAACGGCTCCGGCGGCACGTCCGTGACCCTCGGCGACGGAGACCAGGATGCCTTCCAGGACGCCTCCGCGACCTGTATCGACCGTCTCGGGACGCCTCCGGCACCCGCCGGAGGAAACCCCGCGGTCGCCGACGCCTTCGAGCAACAGCTCGAGATGGCCGAGTGCTTCCGCGAGCACGGATACGAGATGGCCGACCCGGTGAAGGGGCAGGCCATGCAGATCCCCTCCGATGTCACGGAAGAGGTGATGGAAGCCTGCGGTCTCTCGTCCGACTCGAGCGCGCCGCTCGGCTCCACCGGCCGATGAGCAACAGACGACGCGGGGTCGTCGTGGCCGTCTGCGTCGGCGCCGTCCTGCTTGCAGGCGGCGCCGTCGCGGCGGTCACGCTGGCACCGACGCAGGGGACGAACCAGGAGGAGCCGGTCAGCAGCATCCGCACCGGCACCGCTCCGATCACCGCCGGCGACCTCGCGGGCACGACGCAGGCGAGCGGCACCCTCGACTACGCGGACCAGCGCACCATCGGCGGTGGGACCGGCATCGTGACGAGCACCCCGGCCCCGGGAAGCACGGTGTCGCTCGGTGGCACCCTGTACGCGGTCGCCAACGTCCCGGTGACCCTGCTCCACGGACCGCTGCCCGCCTGGCGCACCTTCGAATCCGGGATGAGCGACGGACCGGACGTCCAGCAGCTCGAACAGAGCCTCGCCGCGCTCGGGTACTTCGACCGCGAACCGGACGGCGAGTTCGCCGCGTCCACCGCGCGTGCCATCGAGCGGTGGCAGAAAGCCCTCGGCGTCGAGGAGACCGGACGACTGGAGCTCGGATCGGTCGTCTTCATGCCGGGCGACGTGCGGATCGCATCGGTCGACGCCGCGGTCGGCACCACCGCCTCGGACAAGGTCGTCACCGTCTCGTCCCTCGTGAAGCGCATCGACGTCCCGCTGAAGCTCGCCGATCAGCGGCTCGGCGTCGTCGGGACGAAGGTGGACGTCAACCTCCCGGGCGGGCAGCGCACGACCGGCACGGTCACCGACGTCGGTGTCCCGACCGAATCGGATGCGGACGGCCAGAAGAAGGTCACGATCCCGGTCGGGATCACCCTGGACGACCCGGCGGCGGCAGCCGAGCTGCAGCGCGCGACCGTGACGGTCGGCTTCCCGACGGAACGACGCGAGAACGTCCTCTCCGTCCCGGTCCAAGCGCTCATCGCGATCGACGACGAGCACTTCGGCGTCGAGGTCGTCGACGGGAAGGGGAAGCACCGGCAGGTCCCCGTCACGACGGGCCTGTTCGCCGACGGTCGCGTCGAGGTCTCGGGCGACGGCATCCGCGAAGGTCTCGACGTCGTGGTGCCGGTCTCATGACGGACACCACGACGGCATCGGCAGCCGCACTCACGCAGCCGGCCGGACCACCGATCATCCACCTCGACGGGGTCACCCGGGAGTACGGGGAGCCACCCACGCTCGCGCTCGCGGGTGTCGACCTCACGGTCGAGGAGGGCGAGTTCGTCGCCATCGTGGGGCCGAGTGGCTCCGGGAAGTCGACGATGCTCAACCTCATCGGAACGCTCGACCGACCCACCAGTGGGACCGCCCGCATCGCGGGCTCGGACGTCGGACGCCTCTCGGACGCGAAGTTGTCGGCCCTGCGCGCCTACCGCATCGGCTTCGTCTTCCAGCAGTTCCACCTCGCCGACGGCGTGACCACGGTGGACAACGTCGCCGACGGCCTCATCTACGCCGGAGTACCGCGGACAGAACGCCGACGACGGGCGCACCTCGCGCTCGAACGCGTCGGACTCGGCCACCGGCTCGACCACCGGCCCTCGCAGCTCTCGGGTGGTGAGCGGCAACGCGTCGCCATCGCACGCGCGGTCGTCGGAGACCCGCCCCTGCTGCTCGCCGACGAGCCGACGGGCAACCTCGACTCCGTCTCCGGCGCGAGCATCGTGGAGTTGCTGCACGAGCTCCACCGCGGTGGGACGACCATCGTCGTGATCACCCACGACGCCGAACTCGCAGCCCGACTGCCCCGTCAGGTGGCGATCCGCGACGGCCGCATCGTCGACGACTCAGGGAGGGCGGCATGAGAGACCGCACCGGCGGCACCGAGGACGACCGTCGATCACGCCTGCTCGGTCGCGACATCCTGCGGCTCGGGACCACCGGGCTCCGCGCCCGCCCGACGCGCGCGGTGCTGTCGGCCCTGGGAATCGCGATCGGGATCGCCGCGATGATCGCCGTCGTCGGCATCTCCTCCTCCAGCCAGGCGAAACTGCAGGCGCAGCTCTCGGAGCTCGGGACGAACCTCCTGACCGTGCAGGCGGGCAAGAGCCTCTTCGGCCAGGACGCAGCCCTCCCGGAGAGCACCGTCGGCAAAGTCGGGCTCATCGAGGGCGTGGAACAGGTCGGCGGCGCTGCGACCATCGACGGCGCGTTCGTGTACCGGAGCAGCTTCATCGACCGGGCCCAGAGCGGCGGCCTCGCCGTGACGGCCGTGACGGAGGGACTGCTCGACGTCGTCGGCGGCACCCTGGCGGCCGGCGACTGGCTGAACCGGGCGACGAGTGGCTATCCCACCGTCGTGCTGGGGTCGAAGGCCGCCGAGCGACTCGGTGTCGCCACCGTCGGCTCGGTCATCCAGGTGGGCGAGCAGCCGTTCACCGTCGTCGGCATCCTGGAACCGATCGACCTCGCGCCCGAGCTCGACACGAGCGCGATGATCGGCGAGGCCGTCGCCGCCGAACGCTTCGGCTACGACGGCAAACCCACGATGGTGTACGAACGGTCGACGGACGAGCGCGTCGGCGACGTGCGGGCGCTCCTCCCCCGCACCGTCAACCCGGCGGCGCCCGAGGAGGTCGAGGTGTCCCGACCCTCCGACGCCCTCGCCGCCAAGCACGCCGCCGATCAGGCGTTCACCGGACTCCTCCTCGGCCTCGGCTCGGTCGCTCTGCTCGTCGGTGGCATCGGGGTCGCGAACACGATGGTGATCTCCGTGCTGGAGCGCCGCCGCGAGATCGGCCTGCGCCGGGCACTCGGTGCCACCCGCGGGCACATCCGGTCCCAGTTCCTGACCGAGGCGCTCCTCCTCTCGGCCCTCGGCGGGGTCGCGGGTGCGGTGATCGGCACCGGTGTGACGAGCGTCGTCGCCGCGGTGAACGACTGGCCGACGGCGGTGCCGCCGGAGGTGCTGCTCGCGGGCGTCGGTGCGACCCTGGTGATCGGCGCGATCGCCGGCCTCTACCCGGCGATCCGCGCGGCCAGGACGCCACCGACCTCGGCCCTCAGCGGCTGAGTCGGGCCGGAGGACGAACCGCTCCGACGCGGGCCCGTTCCAGGAGACCCTGGATCGGGCCCGCGCGGCCGGGTAGCGTGCAGCCCATGGACATCAGACTCGAGAACGTCGGGATCGCGGTCCGCGACCTCGAGGCGACGATCGCATTCTTCACGGACCTCGGCCTCACCGTGGTCGGCCGGGACACGGTGAGCGGCGAGTGGGCCGACACGGCCGTGGGCCTCGACGGCAACCACGCCAGGATCGCCATGCTCCAGACCCCGGACGGTCACGGTCGCCTCGAACTCTTCGAGTACCTCCACCCGGACGCGATCGAGACCGAGCCGACCCTGCCGAACGAGATGGGCATGCACCGCGTCGCATTCGCCGTCGACGACATCGACGAGGCGCTCGCCATCGCCGCGAAACACGGCTGCCACCCGCTCCGCGGCGTGGCGGACTATCAGGGCGTCTACAAGCTCAGCTATGTGCGCGGGCCGAGCGGCATCATCGTCATGCTGGCCCAGGCGCTGCAGCCGGATCGGCCCGGCGAGTCGGCCTGAGGTCAGTCGGCGATCGACTCGGTGAGGGCGCGGACGATGGCCGGGAGCGTGCGCATCGCGAGCTCGCGCGGTGAGCCCTCGTCGCCGTCCGGGTCCATGAGCACGGCCGTCTGGATGGCCGACTCGTAGAGGGCGACGACGATGTTCGCGATGTCGGGCGTCGGGATCGTGAATCGGACATGCGCGAGTCCGGCCGCCTGGTCGAGCCACGCGGCGAGCTGCCGGCCCGCGCTCTCCTGGTGCTGGAGGTAGCGGGCGGCGACGTCGGCGTCGCGCATCGCCAGCATCCGGAACTCCGACTGGACGAGGCACCAGCGGCGGTCATCGGGCTGGAGCTCGAGGAAGGCACGGATCAGGGCCTCGAGCGAGCCCTCCGTATAGCGGCCCGCTGCGTCGAGGAGCGACGGGCTGACCGCCTGCAGTCCAGCCTCCAGGCGGTCGAGTCGGAGCTGGTTCTCGCGTGACTCGAGGGCGAAGAACAGCTCCTCCTTCGAGTCGAAGTTGGAGTAGAAGGCGCCGCGGGTGAAGCCTGCGCGCTCGCTGATCTGCTCGACGGAGGCGGCGTGCACGCCGAACTCGGCGAAGACCTCGTAGGCGGCGTCGACGAGCCGCTCGCGCGTCCGCTGCCGACGCGCGGACTCGACCGGTGCTTCGTCGCCCGGGGATTCGACCGCTTCGTGCACGCGCATCCTGACACCTTACTGACAGCTCGACCGACTTCTTGCCGATACACCACTGTATCCAATACAGTCGTGTATCGGATACACCGCTGTATCGATCCTGTCCGAACCTCTCCGTCGGCTCGCCTGCAAGCAGCGCCGACCTCCCTAGGAGCGACGCGTGTCCTCACTGCTCTACACCCTCGGCCGCTGGGCGTTCGGCGCCCGCAAGCTCGTGCTGATCCTCTGGATCGCCGTGCTCGCCCTCGCGGGTGGCGGCGCGCTGCTCTTCAACCAGGGCACCGACAACGCCTTCTCCATCCCCGGTACGGAGTCGCAGGAGGCGCTCGACTCGCTCGACCACACCTTCCCGCAGGTGGCCGGTGCCTCGGCGCAGATCATCGTCGTCGCACCGGAGGGCGACACCGTCGAGGACGCCGGGGTCCGAACGGCGATCGACGACGCGGTCACCGCCCTGGGCGACATCGGGCAGGTGGAGCAGGCGGTCTCCCCCTTCGACGAGAACGTGACGGGGGCTGTCTCGGAGGATCAGCGGGCGGCGCTCATCTCGATCCAGTTCGACGGGGCGCAGACCGACATCACCGCCGCCACCATCAGTGGCGTCGAGGACGCGGAGGCGAGCCTCGCGAAGGCGCTCCCGGCCGGCGCCGAGGCCTCCCTCGGCGGGCAGCTCTTCAGCAACAGCCTCCCGACGCTGAGTGTCATCGAGCTCGTCGGCGTGGTCGTCGCGCTCGTCGTCCTCATCCTCACCTTCGGCTCCTTCCTCGCCGCGGGTATGCCGCTCATCACCGCACTGCTCGGGGTCGGCATCTCGATGGCGCTCATCTTCGTGGCGACGGTCTTCGGGCCGATCTCCTCCACGACGCCGATGCTCGCGCTCATGCTCGGTCTCGCCGTCGGCATCGACTACGCGCTGTTCATCATCTCGAGACACCAGGACGGCCTGCGCAGCGGGCTCGACCCGGCAGAGTCGGCCGCCCGCGCGACCGCGACGGCCGGCTCGGCCGTCATCTTCGCGGGCCTCACGGTCATCATCGCCCTCCTCGGGCTCGCGGTCGCGAACATCCCGTTCCTCACGACGATGGGTGTCGCCGCGGCGGTCGGTGTCGCGATCGCGGTCGTCATCTCGCTCACCCTCATCCCGGCCATGCTCGGCTTCGCCGGCGAGCGCCTCCGGCCGAAGGCCAGGCGGGCCAGGAAGCGCGCGGCGGCCCGGGGCGCTGCCGCTGAGCACCACCACGCGGTCCCTGAGCCTGTCGAAGGGCAGCAGGACTCGGTCCCTGAGCACCACAACGCGGTCCCGGAGCACCACACCGCGGCCCCTGAGCCTGTCGAAGGGCACCCCAACCGCTTCTTCCTCGGCTGGGTGCGAGGCGTCACGCGACTCCCCATCGTCACGATCGTCGCCGTCGTCGCCGTCCTGGGCGCCCTCGCCATCCCCGCCCTGTCGCTCCGACTCGCGCTCCCCGACGCCGGTTCGCTGCCGGAGGGCGACGGAGCCCGCACGACGTACGACCTCGTCTCCGAGCACTTCGGTGAGGGCTTCAACGGGCCGCTCATCGTCACCGGCGGCATCGTCGGCAGTACCGACCCGCTCGGACTCATGGCCGACCTCAAGCAGGAGATCGAGGGACTCGACGGCGTCGCCGCCGTCCCGCTCGCCACCCCGAACGCGACGGCCGACACCGGCATCATCCAGGTCATCCCGAGCGGCAGTCCCGACTCCCAGGCGACGAAAGACCTCGTCGCCGAGATCCGGGGACTGCACCAGTACTTCCAGGACGAGTACGACGTCGACCTGCAGGTCACCGGGTTCACGGCCATCGGCATCGACATCTCCGACCGCCTCGGCGGCGCCCTCCTCCCCTTCGGCCTCATCGTCGTCGGCCTCTCGCTCGTGCTCCTGACGATGGTCTTCCGCTCCATCTGGGTCCCGATCAAGGCGACCCTCGGCTACCTGCTGTCGGTCGCCGCGTCGTTCGGCGTCGTGGCCCTCGTCTTCGAGCACGGCGTGTTCGCCGAGGCCCTCCACGTCGCGAGGACCGGTCCGGTGATCAGCTTCATGCCGATCATCCTCATGGGTGTCCTGTTCGGGCTCGCGATGGACTACGAGGTCTTCCTCGTCTCCCGGATGCGCGAGGACTTCGTCCATTCGGGACTCGCGAAGCGATCCGTCGAGACCGGCTTCCTCGGCTCGGCGAAGGTCGTCACCGCCGCGGCCGTCATCATGTTCGCGGTGTTCGCCGCCTTCGTGCCCGAGGGCGACACGAACATCAAACCCATCGCCCTCGGGCTCGCGGTCGGCGTCTTCGTCGACGCGTTCATCGTGCGCATGACCCTCGTGCCGGCGGTGCTCGCGCTCCTCGGCGACCACGCCTGGTACCTGCCGAAGTGGCTCGACCGCATCCTGCCGTCCTTCGACGTCGAGGGCGAGGGGCTGCAGCGCGAACTCGAGCTGCGCGAGTGGCGCAACGGTGACGAGGTCGCGATCGCCGCAGCAGGGGTCACCCTGGCCGGTGCGGACGGACCGCTGTACGCGGACGTCGACACGACCGTCCCCGTCGGCGGCGTGCTCGCGGTGCAGGGAGCTCGTCCGGTCTCGGTCACCGCCCTTCTGCTGACGCTGGCCGGTCGCCTCGAAGCCGACCACGGCCGACTCAAGGTCGCCGGTCTGGTCCTCCCGGTCCGCGCCGGAGCCGTCCGGTCCCGCGTCGCGTACGTCCGTCTCGACCACGGCGACGCCGTCGGGACGCTCGCCTCGGCGCTGGCCGAACGCCCGGCCGTCATCGTCCTCGACGGCGTCGACACCGTGCCGGACGACGACACGAGACGCGGACTGTACGAGCGCCTCCTGACGGCGACCAGGGCCGCGGAGCGCACGCGCCGGCCGCTCACGATCGTCGTCGGCACCGCTGACGCGTCCTCGCTCGCCGACGTCCTGCCGACCACGACGGCCGAGGTGCTCGACCTCGACCGCACCGCCTCCACCACCACGTCCACTCCCACCGCCATCGCTGAATCGAAGGTCGACGCATGAGCACCATCCTGAACCGCCTCGAACGGGCCCGCTCCGGCAAGGGCATCACGGTCGTCTCGATCATCGGCCTCATCCTTGTGCCGCTCGTCATCGCGGGCGGACTGGTCTGGGCGCTGTGGAACCCGGCGGAACGACTCGGCCAGGTGACCGCCGCCATCGTGAACGACGACAAGCCGGTCACCGTCGACGGCCAGACCGTGCCGCTCGGACGTCAGCTCTCCGCGGGCCTCGTCGACGGTGACCAGAAGACCAACTACACCTGGGTCATCACCGACGCGTCCGACGCGAAGGCCGGCCTCGCCGACGGTTCATACACGGCGGTCGTGACGATCCCGGAGAACTTCTCGAAGGCGGCGACCTCGTTCTCCGGCGACGCCGCCGACGCCGAGCGCGCCCGCCTCGACGTCACGACGAGCGACCGCAGCAAGCTCGTCGACGACGCCATCTCCCAGACGATCACGCAGACCGCGGCTTCGCTCCTCGGTCGGCAGCTCACCACCACCTACCTCGAGAACGTCTACGTCGGGTTCAACACCCTTCACGACCAGCTCGGTGAGGCCGCCGACGGTGCGAAGCAACTCTCGACGGGCGGACTCTCGCTCGCGCAGGGTGCGCAGCAACTCGCGAACGGCACCACGCAGCTGGCCACGGGCGCGACGCAGTTGTCGTCGGGTGCGACGCAGCTGAGCGACGGGGTGGATGCGCTGGCCGACGGCGCCACGCAGCTCTCGTCCGGTGCGTCGCAACTGAGCGGCGGCGCGAGCCAGCTCGCGAATGGAGCAGCGACGCTGTACGCCGGGACGCAGGGTGACGGGAGCGCGGACAACCCGGGGCTGGTCGGCGGGGCCAATGGGCTCGCCGAGGCGGCGACCGGAACCTCCCGCGTCGCCGACGCGACGAAGGCTGCGGCGACGTCCGTGGCGGCTCGCTGCCTGGACCCGGTGAAGGCGGCAGCGCTGACGGCGATCGACCCGACGCTGTGCAAGGACATCCTCACGACCGTCGGCACCGCCACCGCCCTCACCGACGGCGACGTCTCGACCGGGTATCCCGGCACCACATCGCTGGCGACGACGACCAAGCGGTTCTCCTCCAGCATGCCCGCACTCGTCGACGGCATCGCCAAGATCAACACCGCGGCGGCGCAGATCGCGGCCGGAGCGGCAGGCCTCGCCGACGGCGCGTCCAAAGCCGCCTCCGGGACGACGCAACTGCAAACGGGGGCGTCCGCACTCGCCGACGGCGCGGCGCAGTCGGCGACCGGTACGACCCAGCTCGCCGACGCGTCGAACCAGCTCGCTTCGGGCGCCGGCACCCTGTCCGGCGGAATCACCTCGCTCGCGTCCGGTCTGCAGAGCGCGGTCGACAGCCTGCCGACCTACACGAGCTCCGACCGACAGACGCTCGCGGGCGTCGTCGCCGACCCGGTCTCGGCCGGCGATTCGGCGACGGTGTCCTTCGGCACGAACAGCGCTCCCTTCTACGCCGTCCTCGCCCTCTGGCTGGGTGCGCTCGCGAGCTTCCTCGTCCTGCGGCCGGTGCCCGTGCGGGCGTTCGGATCCACCCGCTCATCGCTGCGGCTCGCGCTCGGGGCCTTCGTCCCGGCCGGAGCGATCGGGATGCTGCAGGGCCTGCTCGTCGCCGTCATCACCGCACCGCTGCTGGACCTCGACGCGGGCGGCTGGCTCGGCTTCGCCGGGGTCGCCGTCCTCGCAGGGCTCGTCTTCGCCGCCGCCAACCAGGCACTGAACGCCCTGTTCGGTGGTGCAGGTCGGTTCATCTCGATGATCGTCGCGCTCGTCGGTCTGGCGACCGGGATCATCGCGACCGCTCCGCAGGTGCTGGACCAGATCCTCGCGTTCCTGCCGATCGCACCGGCTCTCGGTGGTCTGCAGGCGATCGCGATCGGTGACGCGGGAGCAGCGGCCGGCGTCGTCGGCCTCGTCCTCTGGCTCCTCGGATCGCTCGCCGCCACGACGTTCGCGATCGCCCGGGCGAGGACCACGTCGGTGAAGGCCCTCGTCCCTGCCGTCGCCTGATGCCCGGTGAGCACCCCGCCGGTAGGCTGGGGTGATGAGCAGCAGCGAAGACCGGGAACTGGCCGAATGGGGCGAGCAGCGCAAGCGTCGTCAGCGGCTCATCGCCTGGGTCCTCGTCGTCGCGCTCGTCCTCGGTGGAGGCGGCGCGACCGTCCTCGGCTTCATCTTCAACTAGCCGACCGCCCTCCCCTTCCGGTTGCCAGCGCGGTGCGCTGACGCGAGCGCGGCCCACACGCGCGAGCGCGGGTCTCCGGAGGGTCGCGCTCATGCGCGAGACCCGCGCCCAGACCGGAACCGTGCACCTCGGTTCAGCGCACCGCGCTGGCGCCGGAACCCGACGTCTCGGGCCAGCGCACCGCGCTCACCGTCGTCAGGGCCTGGCGTCGTGCAGGTCTCGCTGTTTGACGATGCGCTCCGGGTTCGCCGGACGCATGCCGACGATGATCTTGCCCCGCGCGTGCAACCGCTCGAGATCCTCGAACGCGTCGATGATCAGGTCGAACGGGTAGAACGCCGAGACGACGACCTTCAACGCGTGGTCGGCGGCGTAGTCCGCGAGGCGGTGCAGCTGCTTCGTGGCGTGCGCCGAGAACTCCTCGTCCGGCTCGAGTGCGGCGAGCTCGATGGCCTTCCGATCCTCGCTCGAGCGGTACTTCTCAGGTGGTACGCCGAGCTCGAACGCGAGCTCCTGACCGTCCTGACCGAAGTTGTCGATGAACGCCGTCACGCCCTCTGGCGCGAGCTTGCGGATCCGATCCGCCATGCCCTCGCCGTAGACGACCGGTTTGACGCCCTGTTCACGGAGGAAGTCGTGATTGCGCTCACCGCAGGTGCCGATGACCCGCACGCCCGCGAACTTCGCCAACTGCGCCTCGATGTTCCCGACGCCACCGGCCGCCGCCGAGATGACGAGCGTGTCACCCTGCTTGAGATGCAGCCCGTCGAGCGTGTCGAGCGCCGTCAGTCCGGCGAGGTAGAGCCCGCCGGCCTCCTCCCAGCTCACGCGCTTCGGCTTGCGGACGAGGGACGACGCCGGGACCACGACCTGGGTGGCGTGCGCGCCGCGGACGGCGTGCCCGATCACCTCGTCGCCGCGCTTCCAGCCCTCGACCCCGGTTCCGACCTCGCGGACCAACCCGGCGAAGTCGCTCCCCTGCCCCGTCGGCAGCTCGATCGGCACCGTCTCGGCGAGGTGCCCCTCGCGGACGAACGCCTCGATGTGGTTGATGCCGCTCGCGAGGACGTCGACCACGACCTCGCCCCATCTGGGATGCGGCATCTCGGACTCGATGAACTCGAGTACGTCGGGCCCGCCGTAGCGGGCGTAGCGGAGTGACCTCGTCGTCTGCTTCGAACCGAACATGGTTCATCTTCCACCTGCAGTTCGCTAGAGCGTCAAACTATCAGCGGGCTTCCAGATTCACCGAGGGCCGCCCGTGACGACGCCCACTCGCCCAGGAATGGGCGAACGGGCGCCGGTTCGCCCATGTTCGGGCGAATGAGCGGGGTCAGCCCTTCACCGCTCCCGCGGTCAGGCCCTGCACGATGTACCGGCTCGCGAACGCGAACAGCACCATCGTCGGGATGATCGTCAGCACCGCGGCCGCCGACATGGAGCCCCAGTCGATGTTGTAGCTCGTGATGAAGCCGTTGAGCGCCGTCGGGATCGTCTTGTTCGCATCGCTGTTGATGAGCGTCACCGAGAGGAACAGCTCGTTCCAACAGTTCACGAAGTTGAAGATGAACGCCGCGACGATGCCGGGCTTCAGCACCGGGACGAGCACCCGGAAGAGCGCGCCGAACCGCGAGCAGCCGTCGATCATGGCCGCCTCCTCGAGGGCGTCGGGGATGTTCTCGAAGAACCCTCGGAGCATGACGGTGCAGAACGGGATGCACACCGCGATGTAGATGAGGATGAGCCCGAACCGGTTGTCGACGAGCTTGAGCTGAGTCATCAGCAGGTAGAGCGGGCCGAGTGCGATGAACGACGGGATCATCTGCGTGGCGAGGAACGCCAGCAGGATCGCCCCCTTGCTCCGGAACTCGAACCGCGCCAACACGTACGCCGACAGCATCGAGATGAAGGTCGCCACGAGGGCTGCGATCGTCGCCACGATGAGGCTGTTGACGACGTAGGTGCCGAACTGCGCCTTGCTGAACAGACCGAGATAGTTCTCGATCGAGAACACCTCCGGCCAGTACGTCAGCGGGTAGGAGAAGATCGCGCCCGGCTTCTTGAACGAGGTGACGACGATCCAGTACAGCGGGAACACCGTGATGACGAGCCAGAGCCCGAGGAAGAGGAACTTGACGACCTTGGCCGTCCGGGTCTCCTGGTCGATCATGCCTTCACCTTCTTCTCACGCATGGACAGCAGGTAGAACGCGGTGAACACCAGCAGGATCGCGACGACGATGAGTCCGATCGCGGAGGCCCGGCCGTAGTCGCCGCGCTGGGTGGTCGCGATCATCCAGGTGGTGAGGATGTGGGTCTGATTCGCCGGACCACCGCCCGTCATGCCGTAGATGATGTCGGGGAAGTTGAAGATCCAGATGACCCGGAGCAGCACCGTGAGGGCGAGCGTCGTGCGGATGTACGGGATGGTGATCTGGAAGAGCATGCGCGCCTTGCCCGCGCCGTCGAGCGCTGCGGCCTCGAAGAGGTCCTCCGGCACCGACTGCAGCGCGGCGAGGATCATGATCGCGAAGAAGGTGACGCCGTACCAGACGTTCGCGACGATGACGGCGAACATCGCGGTGTTCGGGTCGGCCAACCACGGGATCGGGGTGTCGATCAACCCGACCTTCTGGAGCAGGTCGTTGATCACGCCGAACTCGCTGTTGAACATCCAGCGGAACAGGATGCCGATGAGGAAGCCCGAGATGGCCCACGGGAAGAAGATCATCGCCTGGTAGAGACCGCGGAAACGGAACCTCCGTCGCAGCCACAGGGCGATGCCGAAGCCGATGACGAACTGCGGGACGATCGAGGCCACCACCCAGAGCACGGTGTTAGCGACGACCCTGCCGAAGGCCGGGTCGGCGAAGACGGCCAGGAAGTTGGCGAAGCCCACCCACGAGGTGTCGGTGAGGTTGGCGAGGTTCCAGTTACGGAACGCCATCTGCGAGCCGGCGATCATCGGGTAGTAGATGAAGATCGCCACGAAGATGAACGCGGGGGCGAGGAAGGCGAGGAGGCCGAAGCCGCGGCGCACCGTGAAGGTGCGCCGCCGACGCCCACCGGCGGTCCGCGAGGGACCGGCCGGGGGTGTCGGGGTCGCACGCTGCTGCGTGCGACCCGCTTCGTCAGTGGTGGTCGTCATGGACGGTTACTCGCTCTTCCACTTCTCGGTCCAGTACTCGTCCCAGCCCGCGAGGAGCTTCTCCGGCGTCAGCTGGCCGATGAGGACCTGCTGGATCTCCGAGTCGGACTTCTGGATCCACTCGGTCCACCAGGAGGAGCCGCGCGGCTGCGTGACGCTCAGGTAGGTGTCCGGGTTCTCGTTCATCGTGACGTAGCTGGCCCACGGGCCGGTCTTGTAGAAGTCGCTGTCAGCCGCGCTCTTGACGATCGGGACGAGGCTGTTCTCCTGGGCGAAGGTGGTGGCCTGCTTGTCCTCGGAGAGGAACTCGATGAGCTTCGCGGCCTCGGCCTTGTGCTCGCTCGACGCAGCCGTGCCCCAGCCCGCGGTCGCCATGGGCTGCGCGGCCTTGCCGGTCGGGCCGGTCAACAGCGGAGCGGTGCTCCACTGCTCGGCCGTGATCGCTTCGGACTGCTCGACGGTCGCGATGACCTCCGGGTCCTGCAGGAGGAACGCGGTCGAACCGTTCGAGAAGCCTTCGACCATCTCGGGGTAGCCCCACGCGACAGACGACGGCGGCGAGGCCTCCTTGAAGAGGTCGAAGTAGGTGTTGACGGCGTCGAGCGCCTCCGGTGCGGAGAAGATCGTGTCGCCGTTGGTCAGCTTGAACGCGTTCTCGGTGTCGAGGTCGTCGGCGACGTAGGCCTCGATGGCCGCGACGACGTTGCTGTTCGCATTGGTGCCGCCACGGAAGGCGTAGCCGAACTGGTTCTTCGAGGGGTCCTGGATCGCCGAGGCCTGCTCGAGGAGGTCGTCCCAGCTCGTCGGGGGCCCGTCGAAGCCGGCCTCCTTGATGAGGTCGGTGCGGTAGAACAGGCTCAGACCGTAGAAGCCGTAGGGCACGTAGTAGACCTTGCCATCCTCGCCCTTCGCGTACTTCGTCGCGTTGTCGGTGAGGTCGTCCCAGCCCTTCCAGTCCTCGAGCTCGCCGCTCATGTCGTCGAGCCAGCCGTTGGTGGAGAACGGGCCGACGGTGATGTCGCGGACCTCGAGCACGTCGACGCCGGAGCCGGACTGCAGCATCTGGGTGATCTTCTGGTCGGCCTGATCGGTCGGCGGCGAGATGAGCTCGACCTTGATCTTCGGGTTGTCGGCCTCGAAGTCCGCGATGAGCGACTTCAGGACCTCGGTCCGGGCGGGGTTGGTCAGGCTCTCGACCATCTGCAGGGTGACGGTGCCGTCGCTCGCGCCGCCGGCACAGGCCGACAGGGCGAGGCCGGTGACGACGGACAGGCCGATGGCGGCCGTTGCGCGTGACTTCCTCATGCTCGCTTCTCCTTTGAGTGGTGCTGGTGGGGGTGCTGCGGGGGGGGG